>RFJM01000472.1 GCA_003694905.1 Caldilineae bacterium | reverse complement strand
GCCACCCTGGCCACCCGCGCCGAAGAAATCTACCGGGCGCTGATCGAGGCCACCGCCTACGGCACACGCATGATCATCGAGACCTTCCGCGAGAACGGCGTGCCCGTGAACGAGATCATCGCCACAGGCGGGCTGCCAAACCGCAATCGCCTGCTCATGCAGATCTACGCCGACGTGACCGGCATACCCATCTATGTGGCCGAAGCCGCGCAGATCGGCGCGCTGGGGTCGGCCATGCATGGCGCGGTAGCGGCTGGGTCTCAGGCCGGCGGCTACGACAGCATCGTAGAGGCCAGCAAGCACATGGCCCGGCTGCGCGATGAATGGTATGAGCCTAACCCTGAACACCATGCCATCTACGACCGGCTTTACGCCGAGTACGCACTGCTACACGACTACTTTGGGCGGGGTGCCAACGACGTGATGAAACGCCTGAAGGCCCTGAAGCTGGAAGTGCGCACGGGACGAGGTGCATGATGCTGGAAACTCTGCGACGCGAGGTGTACGATCTCCATCTGGAACTGCCCAAGTATGGTCTGGTCTCGTGGACGGGTGGCAATGTAAGCGCGCGCGATCCCGAAACAGGCCTCGTGGTGATCAAGCCGTCGGGCGTGAAGTACGAGGATCTCTCGCCGGAGAAGATGGTGGTCGTGGATCTGGAGGGGCAGGTGGTGGAGGGGGAACTGAAATACTCCTCCGATACCCTCAGCCACCTCTATATCTACCGCCATCGTCCCGACGTCAACGGCGTCGTACACACACATTCGCGCTACGCCACGGCCTTTGCCGCGCTGGGCCGTCCCATCCCCGTGGTTCTCACGGCCATCGCCGACGAGTTCGGCGGGCCCATCCCCTGCGGTGGCTTTGCCCTCATCGGCGGCGAGGAGATCGGCAAGGTTGTGGTGGAATCCATCGGCGACTCGCCCGCGGTTTTGCTCAAGCATCACGGTGTGTTCACCGTGGGGCCGACGGCCGAAGCCGCCGTCAAGGCCGCGGTCATGGTGGAGGAAGTCGCGCATACGGTCTGGCTGGCTTTGCAGATGGGTCAGCCGGAGGAGATACCGCCTGAAGATGTCGCGAAGCTGCACTACCGGTATTCTCATGTCTACGGACAATAGAGGTAGGAGGAAGAGCATGGCACTGAAACCCCGCGAACGAGTGGAAATGGCCCTCAACCGGGAGCGCCCGGACCGCTGCCCCATGCAGATCAGCTTCACGCCGGAGTTTGCAGAACGATTGCGGCAGGACCTGGCACTGCAGGGCCGCGGGGTGCACAACCCGCACGGGGGTGGCAACACCTATGAGCTCGAACGAGCGCTGGGCGAAGATATGTTGCTCACTTCGGTGGGTTGGGCGAATTCGTACTACATGGACACAAAGCCCTATGTGGATGAGTGGGGCGTGGGATGGGCACCTCAGCCTTATGAGACTCCTTATGGCCGCGGCTATTACACCGAGATGGTCAGCCATCCCCTGGCAGACCGCGATGCCATCGACAGCTATCGGCCACCAGACCCCCACCGCCCGGAGCTGTACGAAGATGCCGCCGCCATGATCGCAGCCTTCAAGGACGAGTACTGGATCGTCGGCGTGACGGTGACAACCATTTTTGAAACGGCGTGGGCCCTGCGCGGGCTGGAGCAACTACTCCTGGACATGGTCCTGGAACCCGACCTGGCCCATCATATTCTGGAAATCCCCTTCCGCTATCACCTCGTCGCCGCGAGAAAGCTGGTGGAGATGGGAGTGGATATGATCTGGACCGGGGACGACGTGGGCACCCAGCAGGGCATGATGATCTCGCCGGAGATGTGGCGCACTTTCCTCAAACCGCGCATGGCCGAATTCATCGCGGAACTCAAAGCCATAAACCCGCAGGTCAAGGTGGCCTATCATTCCGACGGCAACATCCTGCCCATCATCCCCGAACTGATAGAGATCGGCGTGGACGTGCTGAACCCGATCCAGCCGGCCTGCATGGACCCGGCAGAGGTCAAGCGCCTCTACGGCGACAAACTCTGCTTCTGGGGCACCATCGATGAGCAGCACACGCTGCCCTTTGGCACTCCGGAGGACGTGCGGAACGAGGTGTTGGCGCGGCTGCAGACGGTCGGCCGGGACGGCGGTTTGATCCTGGCACCAACCCATCATGTGCAGTTGGACACACCATTGGAAAACTTCTGGGCAATGGTGAACACCATCCGTGAGACCAGCTACACCGAATTGGAGAAGGTGCGAGCATGAGCCTGACCGAAGCCCAACGTCCCGCTATCGAGCTGGAGACCATGTCCGACTTCGACATGGCGATGCAACGTGTCTACGCCTGGTACGAAGGTGAGATCATCGACCGCCCGCCGGTGCGCTTCATGCCGCACAACGCTTTCCTGGAGATGGCCCAGGCGGAGTTGGAGGAGCTGACGTTTGAGGAACGCCGGGAACGCTGGTTCGATGTCGAGTATCAGGTCGATCTCTTTGAACGCTACATCGAGGGTCGGCGCTTTCATGGCGAGACCTTCCCCGTCTATTTCCCCAATCTGGGGCCGGATGTCTACGCCGCATTCTACGGAGCAGAGCTGCAATTCGGTGTGGTCACGTCATGGTCGGTACCGCTGGTGAAGGACTGGGACGACGTAGAGCGTTTGAGATTCGACCCCGACAATGTCTACTTCCGCAAGCTAGAAGAGCTGACGCGCCATGCCCTGGAGCGATGTGGGAGCAGATATCTGGTCGGGTACACGGACTTGCATCCGGGCCTGGATTGCGTTGCGGCCTGGCGCGATCCCCAGCAACTCTGCCTGGACATGATCGACGCGCCCCAACAGGTCAAACGCCTGGCCGAGATCGCCATTGCCGACTTCGAAACCATCTACAATCACTTCGACACCATGCTCAAGGAAGCGGGACAGCTCTCGGTGAGCTGGATGGGCATTCCCTCACATGGTCGCATGCACATCCCCAGTTGTGACTTCAGCTCGCTCATTTCGCAGGAGATGTTTATCGAATTCGGGTTGCCCATCCTGCAGCGCGAGGTGAAGACGATGACTCACAACATCTTCCACGTGGACGGAAAGGGGGTGGCACGGCACCTGGACGCCATCCTCAGTGTGCCCGAGGTCCACGCGCTGCAATGGGTACAGGGTGTGGGCGACGATAAGCCCATCATGCAATGGCTCCCGTTGATCCGCGAGATGCAGGCCCGCCGGCCCGTGATTGTAGATCTGGACAAAACCGAACTGGATGCATTTATGGAAGCCATGGAGCCCGAAGGCCTGTTCCTGTGGATCGCCACCGAGAGCGAGGAAGAAGAGCTCGACATCCTCAAACGCCTGAATCGCTGGCGTGGAGGTTCGGTCCATGCAGCTTTCTGATATCCATCCGAGCCACCTGCCCCAACCTTCCCACATTCTTGTAAACGGAGGAGGTGCCTATGCCGTGAACGCATTGCCAACATGGGCGCATGCCGGTCATGCGCCGACCTCATCCCTCGTCTTGTCGTTCCCAATTTCTAATCATCCCAAGGAGTAGCAAAAATGGAGAAGAGAAGAGTATTCGCACTATTGCTCGTGGCCGTGCTGCTGCTGACCACCCTCGCAGCCTGCGCGGCGCCCGCGGCGCCTGTGGCCGAACAGCCTGCCCCCGCGGAAGAGGTGGCGGCCGAAGCTCCTGCCGAGACGACCGGCCCGGCGCCGGCGGCCGAAGAGAAGTGGTGCTCCGGCGTTGACATCGTATTCTTCCCCGGCGGCTCGCCCGGCGGCCCCTTCGCGACGGTGGTCTACAACGGCGCCGTGGCCGCTCAGAAGGACCTGGGCCCCAATGTGGAGTATGTCTGGTCCGACTGGAACCCCGAGAAGATGGTCAAGCAGTTTGCCGAGGCCGTGGCCACCAAGCCTGACGGCATCGCCATTATGGGCCACCCCGGCGACGATGCTTTCGG
>RFJM01000471.1 GCA_003694905.1 Caldilineae bacterium | reverse complement strand
GTGTCCCTCGGGCGTGATCACTACAGGTTTCTCCTGTGCCTTGCGCCGCATGAAGTGGCGGATATCCAGGCCATGCCGCCGGTAGAACTCATCCAGCGTGGCCTTTGGGTGCAGGGCCAGGAAGGCGGCCAGCAATTGCCGGCTATACTCGAGCACGCTCTTCTTCTGCAGAGGCGTCAGCATGATAGCCGCCCCGGCGAAGTGCAGACGATCGGTGTAGCTTGGTCGCGCCAGTATGATGGCCCAGCGGGAGACGGTGCGCGATGCCGAGCGATCGTGCACTTCCAGCACCTCACCGCTGAGCAGGTCCTCGACCACGATCCCGGTGCCGGACATAACTTTCTGTACCTCAAACAGGCGATAGCGGTTCCAATGTCGCCACAGCTCCAGAAGCTCGCGTTCCCTTGCGGACAGGTTCTTGCCTTCCTCGCGAGCAAACATGTTAATGATCGTGTCACCGGAGCCGGTGGGGTAGTCGAAGAAGAACCATTCCTGAAAGTCGGGCAGGTCCTCCTCATCGGAGATGATGGTGCGAGTACGGGTGAACTCTTCCCCAAAGAACCGGGCGAGGGCCGACTCGATATCTGCCTTGAAGCGTGGTTGAAATGCGAACTTCTGGATCTTGTCCATCAGCCGCTTCTCTGCGCGGGCCACAGTCGTGCTTGTCGCCGCGACGAGGTGGCGACCGGATGCCATCCTGTACTGCCTCTGTACCTTCTTCTTACGTTTTCGCTTAAACGGACTCATGCTCACACTCTCCATTTTGTCAGGTAGTCTGACCTGCCTGTCGCGGCCTGTTTATCTGTTTATCGGCGGCATGCTTTGTGTCTCTCGCGCTTCTTCTGCCGTCAGACCAGGCCGGCCTCCCGCAGGCGCCTCTGCAATGCCGGCCGCCTTGCGTAGCGCTGTTGCAGGTCCGTGACCCGCTCCTGGAACCCGGTCATGCTGTCCCGATGGTCCGCCAGGTCACGCAGCTTGAGGAGCAGCTCGACGGCCTTATCGTAGGAGGAGCCCTGCTTTTCTTCGATGAGGGCCACGACTTCTTCCCAGGCCTGGGCCTCGCGGGCCGCCAGTGCTTGCAATTCCCGGATACGTTTTGCCTCGGCCTCCTCTCTGGCCCGCCGCTCCGCCTCCTGGCGTATCTGGTCGGCGCGTGCTTTCAGCTCGCCCCATGTGCGCAGGCGGTGAGCCGGGGCCGGGGGAGAGACATCGAGTAACTCCTGCAGGCGGCGGTTGAGCTTCAGCGACAGATGCGGCTCGCCGCGCGCCAGGCGCGTCAGAAAGTCGTCGCGCTCGGCCGGCGATAGGCGGCCGATGGCCTCTTCCACGGGAATGGCAGGTTCCTGCTCGCGTGGCGGGCTGGTCTCTGCTGCGGCCTGGACCAGGTATTCGTCCAGCTCACAGAATTCGACAAAGCTCGCCAGAGGTGGAGAGAGTTCCTTCAGACCGGGCGGGACAGGCGGTTCTGGCCTCTCATCGTGGGCCCACTCGAGGACAGCAGCACGCAACCACGCCAGATACAGGGCCCGAAAGTCTCCTTCCAGCAGATCCTCACGCAACCGGCTCAGCGAGGAGAGCCAGCCTTCGCCCTCAATCCATCCGTACCCCTCCTCGTCGTGCAGCGAGATATCCAGGATCAGATAATCGCCGAAAGGTTCCAACTCGATGCAAGACTCCCACAGGTACGGCTCGATCTGTTGGAGGTCCAGCAGCCCCTTGGGGAAGCGGAAGGCCAGCTCTTTGCTGCCCCAGTTGGCCATGTAGAGAAAGGCATCGAAGTAGTCTGCCAGCACCTGGATGGGATCGTGCTTGAAGTCACCCCAACTGTATGTGACAATGGCCTGAGATGCTGTCACTTGAATATGGCTGGACAGTTCGCCCACTTTTGCCCGTTCTTCGGGGGTGAGGGGCCGGTCCAGAGTCTGCCATTCGTAGTACTGGTATTCGCTCATGGTTGGAAAACTCGGTTACATATGCCCATTCCGGCTCGCCAAGGCCGGGAAGATTGAGCGGAGTACAGGGGTGCATCGGCGGTCGCTCTTGATGCTAAGGCGCGGGCGGCCTCCTTTGTGGCCGTCCTGGAATGAAGTAAATGTCGCTGCCTGAAAGCTGACCTCAGGCATCGCTCGGATAGCGCGTCCACTCAAAACCGAGGGCAGCCAGTGCCTCCAAAACACTTTGCCGCAGCCGCATCGGATCAACATTCATGATGCTTCTCTCGCATGATGGCACGAGGCTGAGTCCAATCATACTGCTGGACCCGTCATTGGTCAAAAGACCTCGAGCGGGCATTTTGGCCGGCTACAAAGCTATTGCCTCATCCCCTGACCCGCCGGCCGTCCAGGAAACGCGACACATGTTGCTCCAGATCGATAGGCGGCACCTGCCCCGCGTGGATCGTTCCGCGAACCATGGCGAAATAAACCAGCGGTCCCAGCAACGCGGCCACGGCCTGCAACGGCGGCTCAGGCTCCAGCACGCCCTCCTCCTGATAACGTAGCAGCAGCCTGCCGATATGCTGCATGACGTTCATCGGCCTTTCGAGAGCCTCCACCAGCTCGGGATGGCGGCGTATTTCGGGGATGAGCACGGCCAGAAACTCACCGTACTGCTCGGTCAGGCGTGTATAGCGCGCCACGATGTGCAACAGATCGGCAAACACGTCCCCTGTGTAGCGAATGACCTCTTCGAATTGCAGGCGATCGGCGATATCGCGAAGGGCAAGCTGTACCAGCTGAGCCTTGCTGCCGTACTTGCGGAAGAGCGTCACCTCGCTCACGCCGGCCGCCGCCGCCAGTTGACGGGTGGTCGCCCCATCGTAGCCGCGTGCGATGATGACCTGCATCACGGCACGGAACACGTCTTCGTCACGGATGATTTTGGGCATACGTCCTCCAAATGTCATTGCGAACCGCCGAAGGCGGCGAAGCAATCCCCACCTCGGCCATGCGGGAGATCGCTTCGGCGGCGAAGCCGCCTCGCAATGACATTATAGTAC
>RFJM01000470.1 GCA_003694905.1 Caldilineae bacterium | reverse complement strand
GTTTCCGGGGGGCGCCGCCCGCGAGCTGCCCCCAAATTAGAACACACCCCCCTCCTTCTGCCACCAACAGACTTTAGAACCGAGTCGTCCTCGCTTAACATCGGGGCCGGGATGCCTTATAATGGAAAATACTGCATATTCCGCCGGCGCGTCGTGGCGCCGCCCGCCCTGGCCGGGAACCCGAACCCAACCTGCTCTCGCTCTCTGGAAGGCCGTCGATGCTCACAAACGATTCCGGCAAGCGCACCGCCTTGATCGCGTCGCTGTCTCGGCGTCTGGGGGAGCTTGTCGACCGTCTGCAGGTCTCCCCCGAATTGATTTTTATGGGCACGGCGCTGCTGGTGGGACTGATGACCGGGGTGGGGGCGGTGGCATTTCGCTGGCTCATCGCCTTTGTGGCACGCATAGGCTACGAGTGGGTGCCCGCGGCGACGGCCTCATTGGGCGTGAGCTATGTGGTCTATGTGCCCGCGCTGGGAGGGCTTCTGGTGGGGTTGCTGGTCTACTACTTTGCACGCGAGGCCAAAGGCCACGGCGTGCCCGAGGTAATGGAGGCGGTGGCCCTGCGGGGCGGGCGTATCCGCCCGATAGTGGCGGTAGTGAAGTCCTTGGCGTCCTCGATTTGTATCGGCAGCGGTGGCTCGGTGGGACGCGAAGGCCCCATCGTGCAGATCGGCTCTGCCCTGGGCTCGACAATAGGACAACTGCTCAAACTCTCGGATGATCGTATCAGCAATCTGGTTGCTTGCGGGGCCGCGGGCGGCATTGCCGCTACCTTCAACGCGCCCATTGCAGGGGTCATGTTTGCCCTGGAGGTGATCCTGGGTGGCCGTTTCGGCGTGCGCTATTTCAGTTCGGTGGTGGTTTCGGCCGTGGCCGCGAGTGTGGTGGGCCGGGTCGTCTTGGGCGATGTCCCCGCTTTCGCCATACCCTTCGAGTACGGCATCGCCAGCTTGTGGGAATTTGCCTTGTATCCTGTGCTGGGGGTGTTGGCAGCCTTCGTGGGCGTGGCTTTTACCTGGCTTCTTTATCGCGCCGAGGATCTTTTCGATGCCTGGCGGAGGCCGCCCGAATGGCTCAAACCAGCGATAGGAGGTGTGTTGCTAGGCGTGCTGGCCTTGCTCTATCCGCCGCTGACCGGTGTCACCTGGCAACGAATGCCGCAGATTTACAACGTGGGCTATGAAGTCATCGAACAGGTCCTGGCCAACCGCATGGTACTTACAGCCGCGGCTACCCTGTTGGTGTTGAAAGTGCTGGCAACGAGCCTGACCCTGGGTTCGGGTGGTTCCGGCGGTATCTTCGCGCCCTCGCTTTTCATGGGGGCCATGTTGGGCGGCGCCTTTGCCATCGCGACCGATCATCTGATCCCTGGCCTCAGTCTCACCCCGGGTGCCTACGCGCTGGTGGGCATGGCCGCGGTATTCTCCGCTGCGGCCCATGCTCCCGTCACTGCCGTGGTCATCCTGTTCGAGCTTACCAGTGATTACCGTATCATCCTACCCCTTATGCTCACCGTGGCCGTGGCGACGGTTCTGGCCCAGCACGTCATGCGCGGGGAATCCATCTACACCCTTAAGCTTTCACGGCGTGGTATCAAGATCCGGCATGGCCGTGATGTTGATATCCTCGATGGCGTGCTGGTTCAGGAAGTGATGGAGCATCGCATCCCCACCGTGCCGCAGGATGCCACCCTGGCAGAATTGCACGACATCTTCTTCCGAACACATCACCACGGTGTCGTGGTGGTGGATGGACGAGGGGAGTTGTTGGGTATCACCACATTGCAGGATCTGGAACGGGCGATGCAGCGCGAAGGCTGGGAAAAGACGCCCGTGACCCGCATAATGACTACCCAGGTACTGACGGCATACCCGGACGAAACCATCGGTACGGCCTTACGGCGCATCGCCCTGCGCGACGTGGGACGGCTGCCCGTGGTTTCCCGCGAGAATCCCCGCAAGTTACTGGGGCTTGTCCGGCGTACCGATATCGCGCGTGCCTACCAGCGGGGCATTTTGCGGCAAAACGATCTCCGCGACCGCGCCCAACAGATGCGCATCAGCCGCGAGGCAGGGGGCACCCAGATGGTCGAACTGCGAGTGCATCCCGGCTCGCGGGTGGCGAACAAGCGCGTGCGCGACCTCAAGTTACCGCAGGAATGCTTGCTCACCACCCGCCGGCACGACGAGCGCATGCATCTGCTGCACGGCGACGATGTCCTGGAGGTGGGGGACATTGTGTTGGCGCTGTGCGAGCCGGGAAAGGTCAGGGAATTGCGGGCGTTGTTCGAAGGGGAGCCGTAGTCGCGCCCTCTATGTTGCGGCCGGCAGGGTCAGCAGATCCGCGGGCCAGTCCACATCATGTGCCAGGCCGGGTGCTCGATAGATGATAGGTTCGATGCCCAGTTGGCGCGTGAGGTGACAATGTCTGGCGAAGCTGTTGGGCCCAAAGCTGGGACGCATGAGGAGGGGCGGTCGCAACAGGAGGGCGTTGGTGCCGGCTTCTCTTGCGTCGGGTGCCAGTACCACGGCGGGGTGGGCAGTGCGGGCGAGGGCGGTCAGTTCCTGCAGTTCTTTGGCTGTGAGATAGGGAAGATCCGCGGGCAGCACCAGCGCCGCGGCCGCGCCCCGTTCGGCAGCCCAGTTCAACCCTTGCCTCACGACTTGATTGTAACCGCTCTGAGTTTCGCGCACGCCCTCAAACCCGTGCCGTGGGGCCAGGTGCAGGATCTCGGTGTCTGCGCTGATGAGCACACACAGATCGGCCACCCCGCTGGCGCTCACCGTGGCCAACACGTGCTCCAGCATCTCCAGGGCCAGGGCGCGGCGGGCAGCCCGCGACAGGGCCGGGTGGAGCCGCCGTTTGGCCAGAGACAACGACTTCATGGGGATAATGACGGCCAGGGCCCCGCTCACACCACTTCCCTCAGGAGCTGGTCTTGCGCAAAAGCCAGGATTTCCGCAGCCAGCCGTCTGCGTTCCCGCACGTCGCGCATGATCGTGTCGGTCACCAGTGGTATTATCTCCAGACCGGCGATGTCGTCGGCCAGGGGAGCATCGCTCGCGTCGAGCACGAACCCCCGCACCAGGCCCGCGTAATGGCGCGCCACGCCCAACGCGCTTACCTCTGCCTCCATCTCGGCCATCATCTTGGCTGCAGGTCCTTTTAGGGCGCGACCGCCGATGATGGGGCTCACGGCCACGGCAGGTCTGGCCGCGACCGCCTCTCGTACTCCGGGGAGGGCGAGAATCGGGCCGATACTGACGTAGGGATTGGAGGGACACAAGACAATCAGGTCGGCCTGCTGCAGAGCCGACATCACGGCAGGTGTGGGCCGGGCTTTCTCCAGACCCCGTAGCGTCATCCCCATCATACGCGGCCGGCAGCGCTGCTGCACAAAGTATTCCTGAAAGGGCAGATCGCCGGCGGGGGTGTGGATGACGGTGCGGACCGGTTCATCGCTCATGGGCAGAACAGGATGCCAGACGCCCAACCGTTGTGCCAGCCGGGAAGTGATCTCGGTCAGCGACAGGCCGGCGTCGAGCCACTGGCGGCGCATGAGGTGCAGAGCGATGTCTTTGTCGCCCAACAGGAACCAGGCGTCGTGTCCAAGGCGTCTGGCTTCGTCCAGGACATGGAAGCTCTCGTCTGCGCGTCCCCATCCTTGCTGCGGGTGATTGACACCGGCCAGATTGTAGAGAACCGTATCCACATCCGGGCAGATGAGGAGCCCGAGGTGTTCAAAATCGTCTCCGGTATTGACGATGATGCTCAGTTGCTCGGGCGGGAGGAGCTGGGCCAGACCATGTGCCAGCTTGGCACCGCCCACCCCGCCGGCCAGTGCCACCACGCGACCGGAGAAAAGGCTGTTCGCACCGTGCGCTAGCGCCACACCGTCACCTCCTGCCAGGGCCGGCGAGTCTTGGTTCGTGTTTCGGCCGGATATCCCAGCGTTATCAGGGCCTGGGGCTGCCAGTCTGCGGGTAGTGATAGCACCTGCCTGACCACGTCGGGCGCGAAAAGGGGTGCACACATCCAGCAGGCAGCCAGGCCCTCGCGATGCGCGGCCAGAAGCAAGTTGCCCAAAGCCAGTGCAGTGCTCTGCACGGCCATCACCCATTCCAGATGGCGGCGTTGCGGGTCCGCGTGCCAATCCATCTCGGCCATGGTCAGGCATCCGACGACCAGAGCCCCCGCGCCTGTGATGCGGCGGTAAGAATTTCGCGTGCGGTGTGTGGCCTCCTCGGGCGCCACTCCCTCGGCCTGCAAATCGCCCTGCCAGCGTTCGGCCATAGCCTGGGCCAGTCGGTGCTTCGCCTTTTCACCGATGACAACGGCAAAACGCCATGGTTGGCGATTGTGGGCATTTGGCGCCCATATCGCAGCGGTGAGGAGGCGTTCCAGCAAGACACGCGGGACCGGTTGGTCGGTGTAGCGGCGGATAGAGCGGCGCTCCAGCACCGTACGCCAGAAAGGATCGTTGGTGTCGAGGGTAGTATTCACGAGGGGATTATAAGCAACTCGGGCACAGAGGGAAAAAGTAGGAGCGAGTTCGTGGCCTACTCGTGCACACAGTACCTGCGACTTCCCTTGCGCCGCGGTCGGCTTGCGCGTGGTCGCTATAGAGAGCGGCCTGTCTTCCCTGCCTTGCCATTCGGCCTGCTCTTCTCTACAATCGCTGCCATGTCGCGCTCCCTTTCCCGGTTCCAACGCCTGCTGGCAGCCTACGCGCTGCTGTATGTCTGGTTACACCTTCTGGCCCAGGCCCTGCCTGCACAGTGGGCATTTGCGGTCTATCCGGAAAAACTGGTGGGGCCGGGTGGCAGGCTGGATCCTGCCGAATGGCTGTGGGGGGTGATCCCCTATACCTACCTGCCGGGCTGGTTGCGCTGGCTCGGTGTGGGTCTGGCAACGGCGGTCATTCTCTGGGCCGGGTTGCGACAGGGTTGGACAGACAACCCCCGGCTTCGCTTCCCTGCCGGCTCGCGTGTCAAGATCCTGATCGCCGCGCTGAGTTTGCCCTGCTTTTATGGGGCACGCGTGGTCCATACCCGCTGGGGCGACGCCTATATCCTGGTCAATGCCATAGCGCATCCCGATGTACGACTGACCTACAACTGGCAGGCGCCCCTGGACACCTATCTGCATGCCCGTCTGTTCCAGTTGGGAGAGAGACTATGGGGCTGGCAGGATGCGTTCCCGGCCTACTGGTTGCTGTCGAGCGTGGCCGGTGCCGTGGCGGTATGGGTGCTCTTGCGCCTGGCCCACGACATCGGGCGCAGTGATGCCGAACGCTGGCTGATCCTGGGACTGATGGCGACCCTGGGCGCGGTCCAGCTTTTCTTCGGCTACCCGGAAAACTACACCCTTATCAGTGTTTTCATCCTGGCCTATCTATGGAGCGCCTGGCAGACCGCGCGAGGCCGTCACTCTCTCTGGATCCCCAGCATCCTTTTGGCCCTGGCTTTGGGCTTTCACCCTTCGACCCTTGTCCTGCAGCCATCTCTCTGGGCGCTGGCCTTTTTCACGCTTCCCCGGCCGGCGCGGTTTGCCGACCTGCTACGGCGGCTTTCCGCCTTGTTGTTGCCTCCCCTGCTGGTCATCTTGCTGGTCGTGGTCCTGATGAGTGCCGGCGGTCATGGGCTCGATTCCTTCCTGGGTGCGGAAGCACCGGGAGGCGGCGACCACCGCTGGCTTGTCCCCCTCACCCAGGTGAGCAGCGACTGGGAGTATTACACGCTCTTTTCGCGCGGGCATCTGATGGATTTCATCAACCAGCATCTCCTGGTCATGCCCTTCAGCCTGTTCTTGCTGTCGCTGGTCGTGATGTTCAGGCGGCGACACCTGCCCAGCGATGCCTATAGCAAGACACTGGTCGTGGCGGCGGCAGGGTACCTGCTCCTCACCTGGCTGTGGAATCCCGACTACGGCGGCCAACGGGACTGGGACCTGTTTGCGCCTGCGGCGTGGCCTGTGACCCTGCTGGCGGCCTACTGGCTCACGCGTGCTTTGCCCTCCGTCCGGCTCGCCCCTCTGACCATTACCGTCGTCGCAGCCCAGTTCCTGCCCACCGCCGCCTGGGTGTACAGCAATACCCGGCCTTGGGAATGGAAGTAGCCGGTGTCATAGTGTTGTGCGGTTGGCGGCACCGGACGAGGCCACTGCCCGAGCGGTGGGACGACGCCGGCGTTGCAACCGAGATCGGAGACGACTGCGCAGGCGGGTCAGGTAGCGGCGCAGCGGGGACAGCCGTGCCGCCAGCAATATAAGCACCACCACTCCCCAGGCCAGCGGCTGCCGGATGTCTGCCTTGACCACCCACACGTAGTGAATGATCACGAGAATGCCCGCCATATAGACCAGGCGATGCAGCCTCTTCCAGGTGCGACCCAGCCGTCGTTGCCAGCCCCTGGTCGAGGTGAGCGCCAGCGGCAGGAGAATGAGAAAAGCGCTGAATCCGACGTAGATATAAGGCTTCTCCAGTGTCTCCACCCAGATGAGGGGCAGATCCAGACCGTAGTCCACCATGCTGAAAATCAGGAAGTGCAGGAGAGCATAGCCGAATGCGTATAGCCCCAAGGCGCGGCGGGCCCGGATGGCAGCACGAAAGCCGAAAACCGTGTTGAGCGGCGTGGCAGCCAGTGTCAACACCAGCAGTACCAGCGCGGCCTTACCCGTGCGGAAGGTGATGTCCTGGATGGGATTGACACTCAGGTTGTCTCGGGCGATATCGAGCAGCAGCGCGAGGAAGGGCGCGAGCGCACCCAGATGGACCAGCGTCTGAAATTGCAGAAAGCGACGGGTAAGAGATGCAAACATATTAGCGAATTGGCGAGGCCGCGGGAGTATCGCCGCAGGGCCGGGCAGACGCCAGGACCTGAGCGGCGCTCGCAGCCCCTCAGTAGTTTTTGCGCAGGTCCATGCCTTCATAGAGATAGGCAACTTCTTCTGCATAGCCGTTGAAAGGTAGTGTCTCCCGTCGTTTCAGCTCGCCGATTCGTCGCTCTGTGCGCTGAGACCAGCGGGGATGCGGCACATCCGGATTGACATTGGCATAGAAGCCGTATTCGTGAGGCGCAGCGGCCATCCACAAAGAGACCGGTTGTTCCGCAACCAGATCGATCTTGACAATCGACTTGATGCTCTTGAATCCGTATTTCCAGGGTACCACCAGGCGAACAGGCGCTCCGTTCTGCATGGGGAGGGGCTCGCCATACAGTCCCGTGGCCAGGATGGTGAGATCGTGCATGGCCTCGTCCAGCCGTAGCCCTTCCACGTATGGCCAGTTGTACCAGTCGATCCGTTGTCCCGGCAGACCATCGGGATCGTAGATGGCTTCGAAACGCACATATCTGGCCTGAGATGCGGGCTCCACCTCCTCCAGCAGCTTGCGTAGGGGGAAACCCAACCAGGGAATGACCATCGACCATGCTTCGACACAGCGCAGGCGATAGACGCGCTCCTCTTCACCGAACTTTCGCAGATCGTCCAGATCGTAGACACGGGGGTTGTTGACCAACCCGCCCACGGTAACCTTCCAGGGTTCCGGCCGGGCATACTCCTTCACCATGCGCGCGACGCCTTCCTTGTCGGTGGTGAATTCGTAGAAATTATTGTAGGTCGTGATCTCCTCGTACGTATTGATAGGGTCGCCCAATTCGTCGGTCATGGCACCGGCTTGGGGCATGGTGGTGGGTGTGGCGGACCGCCCCTCGCGGGAGGGAAGCGCGCCGCACGCAGCCAGCGCCAGAGCTCCTGTGGCCAGACCCAGTCCCCGGATGAACTTGCGTCGGGAAACGTATACGTGTCTGGGCGTGATTTCGGAAGAAGGGATGTGCCGTGTCATAGTGATTGTCCGGATCGTGGATGAGCGAGCAAGGGATAAGGGAGGGGTGTCTCTATCGTACCTCCCGTCCCTAACTCTGACCTTACCCTAGTATTACACATTTCTTACAGATGTCAGTACCCGGTCTCACCCTTCCAACTTCACACCCAGACGCGCCAGTGTGCGCTCGAATCCGGGGAAGGAGTCGTAAGCACATTCCGCCTCCTCGACGACCGTCATTCCCTCGGCGACGAGCCCGGCAATGGCCAATGCCATGGCCAGCCGATGGTCGCCGTGGGAATACACCCTTGCACCCCGCAGTCGCGTGGGCCCTTCTACCACAAAACCGTCATCTCGTTCCTCGATCTGCGCACCCAGCTTCCGCAATTCCTGCACCGTGGTGGCGATGCGGTCCGTCTCCTTGACCCGCAACTCCGCAGCATCTTTGACCACCGTCACCCCTTCCGCCTGGGTCGCCAGCACCGCAAACACCGGCATTTCGTCGATCATGGTCACCACCGTGTCCCCTCCGACGGTCACCGCGCGCAACTGCGACGGGTAGACATGGAGATCTCCCGTGGGCTCACCGCCCGATTCACCCCAGTTGTCCAGCACGATCTCGGCTCCCATCTCCACTAACACATCCAGCAGTCCGCGACGCGTGGGGTTGACCCCAACGCCGGTGAGGGTGAGTCGGCTGCCGGGGGCGATCACCGCACCTGCCAGCAAGAAGGCGGCCGAGGAAAAGTCGCCGGGGATGCTGATGTCCAGAGGGTCGAGGGGGCGGGCCGGGCGCTCTGAAGTGATCTGCGGGCCAAGACGGTGGATGGGTGCCCCCATGGCGGCCAGCATGCGTTCCGTGTGATCTCGGGCCGGTCCCGGCTCGCGCACGATCGTCAGCCCCTCGGCATAGAGCCCGGCCAGCAGCAGACAGGATTTGACCTGCGCACTGGCCACGGGCAGGGTATAGTCGATCCCTTGCAGGCGGCTGGCGCGAAACGAGAGCGGGAGGTATCGCCCCTCTTCCCTGCCGCCGATATCCGCGCCCATCCCTCGCAGCGGCCCCACGACCCGCAGCATGGGGCGGCGCCGAAGCTGCGCACTGCCCGTCAACACACTATGGAAGCGCTGCCCTGCCAGCAAACCGGCCATCAGGCGGGCGGTGGTACCACTATTCACGCAGTCCAGCACGTCCTCTGGCTCGCACAGCCCATTCAGCCCCCGCCCCGAGATCAGCAGCGTGCCCTCCTCGGGCTCTTCTACCTCTACCCCCAGGGCTTGGATTACCGAGAGCGTGGCACGGCAGTCACCGCCGTCCAGATAGTTGCGTACTCGACTCACACCCTCGGCGATGGCCGCGAACATCAGCGCACGGTGGGTGATGGACTTGTCCGCGGGTACCGTGGTCTTTCCGATGAGTGGGCCGGGATAGATATGGAGATTGCTCATGAGGCAAACTGGCAGTAGAGAGACTATCGGTATGAAGATCGCGAGCGCGAACTATACCACCGAAAGCCTCCTGCGGCCAACCCGGATCTGGATGTGTCCAAAATGGGTTGAGACCCGGCGCCGTGCCTCTCAGGCTCCCGACCAAAGTCCAACCTGGTTGAAAGTGTTTGCGCCTCATTTGACCGGGCCACGAGGGCCTGGTTTGGGGATCTCAGGCCGCTCGGAATCCCGACACGGTAGAGATTCGAGGCATCTGATGCAGCGAACCGGGATGTTTGGTACCAACGCGGACCGCTCTGCCCCGGAATCCAGAAAGGGCGCCGGTGCATGCCTGCGCAAGGGCCAAATCCGCCTCAGACTCAATTTCAACCACTTGGTATACACTCCCCGCTTTCGTGTGGGTGCGTTTCAAAATAGGGGCAGCCGGTGGGCTAGGCCGGTAAGGGGCCCCCCTGCACGGGGATGCGGGGGAGCGCCCCCGCATCTGCGGCGTCGGCCTGCCAGACCGGCCGCCAGGGTTTCAGCTTCTCGGGTCGGGTTGCATGTGGGACAGGCTTTCCAGCCTGTCCGGATGCAGGCCCACGCAGTACGGCCGGGCAACCTGAAACAGTGTGTAGTTGTGCAGTTGGCTGTGGCCGCGACGCTTCCGGGGGGCGCCGCCCGCCAGCTGCCCCCAAATTGAAACACACCCAGGGCCGGAAGCGTTCGGATGAGGGCCAGCGATAGTACAGGCTTTCCGGCTCGTCTTACGCTCCGCGCATCCTAACAAGGCTGGAGGGCCGGCCCGAAGAAAAACGCGGCCGTAGCAAACCCGGCCAACCGGCGGCTGTCTGTGCCTGAAGGACCGTCTACTCGCCCAGGGACGAAAGCACGGGCTCATCTCCTCACCTTGCCCCCCGTCCGGACTTCTGCTATCTTAGTCCGGAATGACGCAACGCGTTAGACATGTCATCGCGTCACTCCCATCCCGTTCATGCGGATCAGTCTTGTTCGGCCAGTTTTTCTCGCAGACCTCCATCATAGGTTGTCGACCTGCCGGCAAGCCCGAGGAGGCGTCTTGTGTCTGACCACACATTCATAACCAAACGGGGTCTACAAGTCAGGATCCGTCCGCTGCGACCGGACGACACCGAGTATCTCATCGAGATCTTCGAGCACATGAGTCCGGAAAGCCGCTACCTGCGTTTTCATCAGCCTCTCATCGACCCTGACCCGGCCTTTGTGCGACGCCGAGCGCAGCAGATAGCCCAGGTCGCCTGCGAAAGTGGCCGGGCCTTTCTGGCATTTGCCGACCTGCCGGGAGAGCCCAACGTCGCCGTAGGCGGTGCTCAGTATGTGCGTGCAGGACCGGGCGTGGCCGAAGTGGCCCTGTCCGTGAGGGACGAACTCCAGGGTCAGGGTATCGGTTCGGAACTGTTGCGGTTGTTGACCAAGCAGGCGAAGGAGGAGGGAATCGAGAAATTTGTGGCGGTCTTTCAGGCGAACAACAAGGCAATCCAGCATGTATTACGACGGGTGCCCCTTCCTGTCAAGCGCGAATATCACGGAAGCGAGGTATGGATCGAGGTGGACCTGACCACCGATACGGTGTGGAAACAAGAGATGCAACCCTGTCTTTGACGGTGGCAGCTAGAGAAGGGATTGCAGGCCGGGGCCGAAAACGGTCTGAAATGCGGTGACCGGTCGCGGCGAGATGGCTGCCTCTCGCTTCGTCTGAAAAGATCGCGTCTCGACGCGTCTTCCTTCTCTGTGTCATTCCGAAGCAGGAACATCACCTGTGTACAATTGCCGCTGATCTGCTAAACTGTGAGTGTATGGAAAGCCCCCGTCTCACTCTCAAAAGACATCTTCGGACCCTTACCGACCTCGTTAACGCCACCGATGGCCTGAAGGAGGCATGGGCCGCGGCCCGGCGTAGCGGGGAATGGATCCGTTTTGCCTGGAAGGGACGGCCCGCACCCTCCGATGCCGTCCTCATCGTCGGTTCCGGCCGCAGTGGCACCACCTGGCTCATGTACATCCTGGCCGCCGTGCCCGGCATGTTGGAGATCTTCGAGCCTCTGAACCCGCGCCGCGTTCCGGAGGTCGATGCCCTCACCGGCTGGAGCGCCGATAGCGTGATCAGCCGCTCCTACTATCTCCGTCCCGGCGACGATGACCCTGCCTGGCACGACCTGCTCGAACGCATCCTGCGGGGCCAGGTGCGCAACTACTGGACCGACTATACCCGCAGCACCTTCTGGCCAGAGCGCTTCCTCATCAAGCTCATTCGCGCCAACTTGATGCTGGGTTACCTCTACGACCACTTTCAGCCTGCCATCGTCTACATCCGCCGGCATCCCTGCGCGGTGGTTCTTTCCCGCCTGCAGAGAGGATGGCAGGCAAGTGTGCAAGACATCCTGCGGCAGGAGGCTCTGGTCGAGGACCACTTGCGGCCATGGCTGCCGGAAATCGAGCGGGAGGCGGATCTTCTGGGGGCTCACGCGGTATGGTGGGCGGTAGAAAACTACGTGGCCGATCACGATCTCAGCACACGACCTCATTGCGCATTATGCTATGAGGAGATGGTGCTGGCCCCTGCCGAGACGCTGGCGCGCATCTGCTCCTGGTTGGATGTGCCCGTGCCGCGCGACTGGCAAAAGCGGGCCCAGACTCCGGTGCCACATTCCCGTCACTTGCAGGCGAATGCACGGATCGAAGAGCGGCTGGCAGCTTGGCGCCACAAGCTAAGCAGCGAGGACCAACAGCGTGTGCTTGCGTGGGCGCAAAGGCTCAGCCTCGACACCTATGATGCCGAACCCCTGCCCCATCGTTTGCGCGCAACTCTGGGCGAGGCACCGCGATGAAACCCCACATCCTTGTTCTGATACTCGACGCGGCGCGCTACGACGCGCTGGCCCTGGCAGGTGGGGTCAGTGCTATGCCCGGATTGCAACGTCTGGCAGGCCAGAGCCGTGTCTACACGCGAGCCTATTGCAACGCGCCCTGGACGCTGCCTTCTCACGCCTCGATCTTCAGCGGACTGCCGGCCTCGCGGCATGGCGCCACACAGCAGACGTTGCAAATGCGGGCGGATGTGCCCCATCTGGCCGAGATCTTGCACGAGCAGGCCGGATATCGGACCTATCTCTTTGCCGCCAATGACTGGTTCGCTGCCGAAACGGGTCTGGCGCGAGGATTCGAGCATCTGGTCGGGAATCCGGTTCACCATGGGCGTCCCTTGCAGCGGCGCTGGCGCAATCTCAAGGCAAAGCTACGCCGGCGCCTGCAAGCGGAGGCGCGTTGGTCCGTCAGCCAACGCCTGGTAGCGGCCATGCTGGCAACGCTGGATGAGGCGGTATCTGCACGGCAACCTCACTTCCTCTTCGCCAACTTGATGGATGCCCACCTGCCCCTGCGTCCCTCGCGCGATGCTGCAGCCAGGTTCTTCGACGACCCGGCTGAAGCCGAGCAGGCGCGGCGTCTTGCCCTTCCCGTCGTCGAGCACCGGCATGTGGCCGGCAGGCGTCGGCTCGACGCTCGGGAGTTATCTTTGCTTCGCCGCCTGTACCGGGCCGCGCTCTATGACCTGGACACTACACTGGCCCCGCTGCTGGACAGACTGCAACAACCCCACCTCCGGGGCAGGATATTGCTCGTCGTGGCCGCCGACCATGGCGAACATCTGGGCGAGCATGGGCTCATCGGCCACCAGTTCAGCGTATACCAGCCGCTTGTCCGCGTCCCCTTGCTCATCCATCGCGACGGTGAAATCGATGCCGCCATCATCGACACACCCGTGCAGCTGAGCGATCTCTTCCCCACTCTTTTGCGACAGGCGGGGTTGTCTCCCTCTGCTTTTGGGAGCAATGCCGGCCGGGATCTCCTTGACGATGGTTTGCTGAGCGCGCGGGAAGACCGGGCCATCTTCGTGGAATACGCCCGGCCCGCCATGTC
>RFJM01000469.1 GCA_003694905.1 Caldilineae bacterium | reverse complement strand
TCACACCCACGCCGGAGCCCCCCACCGCCACTCCGGTCGTCGTGACGCCGGAAATCCCTACACCTACCCCGGCTCCAACGATCGCGCCTACCCCGGCTGTCGTAGCTGCACAAGACGATGGCGGCAGCAACTCTCTGACCTCGTTGCTCGACCGCTCCGTGCAAGCCTTCATTCGCGGTGCCCGTACCGTGTTTCTGGTTTTCCTGGCCGTTGGGTTTTTCTTCGCCGTGAAGAACTTCCTCACCTGGCTCTACCTCCGTTTCTTTGCCTGATCTCGCCCGTTCTGTGAACCTTCGCCAACGCCTGCGCCAACTCTGGCAGCCGGTCTATCCCAGCACCACGCCCATGAAGATGATCGTCGGGTTAGGTAATCCCGGTCTGCGCTACGCCCGCAACCGCCACAACGTCGGCTTCCAGATCGTAGACGAACTGGCCGTCAAACACCAGCTCTCCTTCGACAAGCGGAAGCATAAAGCGCAGCTGGCCGACGGCTGGATCGGCGAGCAGAAGGTGATGCTGGTCAAGCCCGAGACCTATATGAACGATAGTGGCAGTGCTGTGCAGCCACTGGTCGCCTACTATCGCATCGATCTCGCCGACCTGATGGTAGTCTACGACGATCTCGATCTTCCTCTGGGGCGCATAAGGCTACGTCCGGGCGGAGGAGCAGGGGGACACCGGGGCGTGCGTTCCATCATCGAGCGGCTGGGAAACGATGCTTTTCCCCGCCTGCGCGTGGGGATTGATCGGCCTCCGGGCCGGATGGATCCCGCTGCGTATGTGTTGCAGAACTTCGGCGAAGACGAAGAGGCCGTGATGGTCCAGGCCCGCGAGCGGGCTGTGCGCGCCCTGGAAGTCTGGCTGCAGGCCGGCATCGACGCGGCCATGAACGAGTTCAACTAGCGATGGCAACCGCACTCTCCCCTGCCTCCACCCGCACCGGCTCGCAGCTCAAGTTGACCGGGTTGACGTCGCTTCTTCGCGACCACCCGGTCTTTGGTGAGCTGTGTGCGCTGCTGCGCCGCGGGGAACGGCCGAAGCATCCGCTGGGCATTGTAGCCGCGGCGCGTAGCTATGTGGCCGCGGCCCTGGCCGAAGAACTGCAAGTACCCATCGTCGTGCTCACTGCCCGGCCGGAAACTGCCCGCTTGCTGGTCGAGCAACTGCGGGTCTGGCTGGGCGAAGAAAACGGCCGGGTGCAGTATCTGGCCGAGCCGGAAGCGTTGCCCTTCGAGCGCATCCCCTGGACGCGCGAGACCAGACAGGCGCGACTGGCAGCCCTGACGGCACTGGCCCGCTGGGGACGTCCCGGAGATGCGGACATACCGCCACCGGTGGTCGTCAGTTCGGTCCGGGCACTGATGCAGATGACGGCGCCGCCGGCGCTTTTCCGGCGTCATCTGCGTGCATTGCGGCGCCACGACATTATCGACATGAGCGCGTTGATCAGACGGTGGCTGGCAGCGGGCTATCGACACGAGAGTCTGGTAGAAGAACCGGGCACATTCAGCCGTCGCGGTGGCATCATCGACATCTGGCCGCCCAGTGAGCCCTATCCTGTGCGCATCGAGCTGTGGGGGGATGAGGTCGACAGCCTGCGGCAGTTCGACCCGGCCAGCCAGCGCACTCTGCCAGGAGCGTTTCTCGAGCGCGTGCTCATCGGGCCCGGCAGCGAAGCGCTACCCGAGCGCGGAACAGATGCGGCCCGCGCCATCCAGGCTCTTGACCTGGAGACATGCCATCCCCCGGCGCAGTTCGAGTTCGAGCGCGATGCCGACCAATTGGCCGGTGGTACCACCTTTCGCGGGGTAGAGTTCTATCTTCCCTATCTTTACCCCCGAAGGGCGACGTTGCTGGAATACCTGCCGGCAGATTCGTTGCTGTTGATCGATGCTGCTGCCGATGTGTCGGCGACGGCGCTGGACCTGCAGGGCCAGGCGCTCCAGGTCGAGGAAGATCTGGTCAAGCGCGGGGATCTCCCTCCCGGCTACGAGCGCTCGCACCTCACCTGGGAAGAGTTACGTCCGACGCTGGAAGAGGCGAGACCGGTTGTGCTCGGTCAGGGGAAGCTGGACGGGCATACGACCAGCGTAGGGTCGCCCTTGGGACGGCTCTTCCACGCCGGCCCGCGCTGGGGCGGTCAGTTGCGACGGGTGCTGCAACAGGTGGAGCAATTCCGCCAACAGGGTGCCCGCGTGGTGTTGATCAGCCGGCAGGCGCCTCGGCTGGCCGACTTGTTCGATGAAGCCGGAGTCACGCTCGGGGTGCAGTATGAACTGACCACAGTTCCTTCACCCGGCAGTATCACTCTCCTGCAGGGGCAGTTCGATGAAGGATGGCGTTTCGGCAATGGTGAGATGGCGCTGCACCTGTTCACGGATGCCGAGGTCTTCGGCTGGGGCAAGCCTCGGCGCCGACGGAGCCGCAGACCTCGTGTATCCGCGCCCGAGTCCTTTTTTGCCGATATCCGACCCGGTGACTATGTAGTCCATATCGAACATGGGATCGGTAGATTTGTCGGTTTGACCAAGATCAATCTGGATGGCGTGGAACGGGATTACCTGCATGTGGAATACGCCCAGAATGACCGGCTATACGTGCCGGTGCATCAGGCTGACCGTTTGGCGCGCTACGTTGGGCCTGGGGAGGGTGCGCCACAGCTCCATCGCCTGGGCACTGCGGAATGGGGTCAGGTCAAGGAACGGGCGCGCAGGGCTGTGGCCGACATCGCGCAGGATTTGCTGCAGCTCTATGCGCGCCGCGAGGCATTACCGGGTCACGCGTTCTCGCCCGATACCGACTGGCAACATGAGCTGGAAGCATCATTCCCATATGTGGAGACCGAAGACCAGTTGGTGGCCATCGAAGCGGTGAAGGAAGATATGGAACGGCCGCGGCCGATGGACCGGCTCATCTGTGGTGATGTGGGCTATGGCAAGACGGAGGTGGCTTTGCGTGCCGCTTTCAAGGCCATTATGGATGGTAAACAGGTGGCGGTGTTGGCGCCGACGACGGTGCTGGTCCAGCAGCATTTCAAGACTTTCAGCGAACGGTTACGGGCATTTCCGGTGGAGGTGCGCATGCTGTCGCGCTTCCGCACGCAACGAGAGCAGCGGGAGACGCTGGAAGGGCTGGCTGCCGGCACGGTCGATGTGGTGATCGGTACGCACCGCCTGCTGTCGAAAGATGTGGAGTTCAAGAATCTGGGCCTGCTGATCATCGATGAGGAGCAACGGTTTGGTGTGCGGCATAAGGAGCGCATTAAACAGATGCGCGCACAGGTGGATGTGCTAACGCTGACGGCTACGCCCATCCCGCGTACGCTTTACATGAGCCTGACCGGGGTGCGTGATCTGAGCACTATCGATACGCCACCTGAAGAACGGCTGCCCATCCAGACTACGGTAGGCTTCTACGATGAGACATTGATCCGCAACGCTATTCTGCGCGAGATCGATCGCAACGGTCAGGTGTTTTTTGTGCACAATCGTGTACAGGGAATCGAGCAGATCGCCAAGCGGCTGCGCAAGCTGGTGCCGGAGGCCACGGTAGCAGTGGCTCATGGCCAGATGCCCGAACGAGAGCTGGAACGCACGATGCTGGCTTTTGCCGAGGGGGAGTTCGATGTGTTGGTTTGTACCACAATCATCGAAAGCGGTCTGGATATCCCCAACGCCAATACAATTATCATCAATCGCGCAGATCAGTTTGGGCTGGCACAGCTCTATCAGCTGCGAGGCCGCGTGGGCCGGGGAGCCGTGCGCGCCTACGCATATCTGCTGTATGACAGGCACAAACCCCTGTCACCGGAAGCCCGCCGCCGTCTGGAGGCCATCCAGGAAGCGAGCGACCTGGGTGCCGGCTTCCGCATCGCCATGCGCGATCTGGAAATCCGTGGTGCAGGGGAGTTGCTAGGCGCGCGTCAGCACGGGCATATCGCTGCCGTTGGTTTCGATCTCTATGTACGCCTGCTGGCGCAGGCTATCGAGGAGCTCCGGGAACGCGGGGAGCTGCCTGAAGATGCCATCGATGCCGGGATGTTGGCCGAACCTCTGGCCCCCAGCGTGCAACTGGACCTGCCGCTGGTGGCGACACTGCCTCCTTCCTATGTGCCCGACGAAGCATTGCGCCTACAACTCTATCGCCGTATCGCCAGTTTGAATACAGTGGGCGAACTGGACGATATGGAAAAAGAGCTGCGGGACAGGTTCGGTGAACCGCCGGATGAGGTGCTGAATCTGCTCTACCACCAGGTCAAGGTGAAGATCCTGAGCAGCCGCGCCGGCGTGGGTGTGATCGGCCGCGACCACGATCAATTGGTGGTGCGTAGCGCGGCAGTGGTACGCCTGGATCGAGAGCGGCTTCAACACCAGTTGGGAGACGCGGTCCGGGTTGGCTCAGATGCGTTGTGGATACCGGTGGACGAGGCCGGGGCGTGGCGCGAGCATCTGCTACGAAGTCTGGATATTCTGTCCGCGGGCATGTAGGGTGGCACGATACCACTCGACGGTCTTGCGAATGCCCTCTTCGAAGGGGGTCTGTGCCACGAAGCCGAATCGCTCCCTTGCGCGCGTGACGTCCAGTTTGCGGCGGGGCTGGCCGTTAGGCTTGCTGGTATCCCAGACGATTCTGCCGGTGAAGCCGGTGAGACGTACGATCGTCTCGACGAGGTCCTTGATGCTGATCTCGAAACTGCTACCCAGATTGACGGGATCGCTCTCGTTGTAGCGCTCGGTGGCCAGCAGAATACCTTCGGCTGCGTCGGCGACGTAGAGGAATTCGCGGGTGGGTGAGCCGTCCCCCCAGGCTACGATATGGTCGTCTCCCCGATCCTGGGCTTCGATGCACTTGCGGATGAGGGCAGGGATGACGTGGGAGGTGGCCAGATCGAAATTGTCGCCGGGACCGTAGAGGTTGACCGGCAGGAGGAAAATGGAATTAAAGCCGTACTGCTGCCGATAAGCCTGGCTCTGAACCAGGAGCATTTTCTTGGCCAGACCGTACGGCGCGTTGGTCTCTTCGGGATAGCCGTTCCAGAGATCATCCTCGCGGAAGGGGACAGGTGTATACTTGGGATACGCGCAAACGGTGCCGATGGCCACGAACTTGCTTACTCCTACGCGCCATGCCTCATGCATGAGCTGCACGCCCATGATGAGGTTGTCGTAGAAGAACTCGGCCGGCTTGGCGCGGTTGGCACCAATGCCGCCTACATGGGCGGCCAGATGGATGACGACGATTTCGGAGTCGGAGTCCAGCGTGGGTGACGACGTGACCTCGTGGTAGAGGCGGCGGATGGCCTGGATGTCGCGCAGGTCGTATTCGCGATGCTGGGGGACGATGATCTCTCTGGCACCGCGCGCTCGTAGTTTGTCGACAACAAAGGTGCCGAGGAAGCCGGCGCCGCCGGTGACGATGACATGCTTGTTGCGCCAGTAGGTCTTGCTATCCGGCCAGGAAGTGGCCCCCGCCGAGGTGTGCGAAGATACGGTGGTCGCCTGAGAGGAGTTGTTCATTCGGTTCTCTTCCGGTGAATAGGATTCGTTTGGATACAGCGTTGGCCAAGGCCGCCTGGGGCTCCGTTGATTCACGGGTGGAAAAGTATATCAGCAGAGGGGCTTTGGGCCAAGTGACCGCGCGCGGGCCGGCGCCCGCACGGGCAGGATGCCCGAGGTGCTCACAAAGGATGGTGCGCGACAGATCCAGATCGGCCCGGAAGCCGGGCATCCTGCCCGTCCTCCGTACCTGCGCCTGGCACGATCCGGTTGTGCGCACAGCCCGAGACAGGCGCAGGTACGGAGGGCCGCCGACGAAGTCGGCGGCAGCGGGCGCCGGCCCCTCTCCCCGGGTCTCGCGCCCCTCCGATCTTGGCAACCCGCCCCTTTCGCGACCATAATGCTCTGCCAAACCCCTTGCCTCAACCACCCCCCTGACCATGACGTACCCACCTCTGTTCACCCTCGACCTGGAAGGCGTCTTCACGCCTGAGATCTGGATCACCGTCGCCGAACGTTCCGGCATTCCCGAACTTCGCCGCACCACGCGGGACGAACCCGACTACGACAAACTCATGCGTTACCGGCTTGACCTCCTACGCCGGCACGGTCTTACCCTCCACCACATCCGCCAGGTCATCGCCGGCATGGACCTCTTGCCGGGTGCGTGCGACTTCCTCCGCTGGTTGCAGGAGCGCGGGCCGGTCATCATCCTTTCCGACACCTTCTACGAATTCGCCACCCCACTGCTGGCCAAGCTCGGCTATCCCACCCTCTTTTGCAACTCTCTACGGACAGACTCCGCCGGCCTCATCACCGACTACATCCTGCGCCTTCCCGACGGCAAGCGTCAGGCCGTCCGCGCCCTCAAGGACATCCACTTTCGCGTCATCGCCATCGGCGATTCCTACAACGACATCACCATGCTCTTGGAAGCCGACCACGGCATCCTCTTCCGCCCGCCTCCCAACGTGATGGCCGACTATCCCCAACTTCCCGTCACCACCGGCTACCCCGACCTCCAGAAACACATCCAAAGCCTCCTATAGGCTCCTCAGCGCCCCCTTGCCGGCCACAGTTCGGCCATCACTCGTACCGCGGTCTCACGTCCCTGTTGTACGCAGTCGGGAAGCCCCACACCGCGATACGGACTGCCGGTCAAATACAGGCCCGCCGGACACGCCGCTTCCAGGGCCGCCACCCGTTCCAGATGTCCCACATCATACTGCGGCGAGGCATTCGGCCATCGGTATATCCGGCTCAGCACAGGCTTCGCCGCCAGTCCCATCGTCACCGCCAGCTCCGACTGCACCAGCGCCAACAGCCTATCATCATCCAGGGCGAACACCTCCGGATGACGAGAGCCGCCGAAAAACACCCTCAGCAGCACATAACCATCGGGAGCGCGGTAACTCCACTTCAACGACGACCAGGTGACGGCATTGATCCGGCGCCTCGCGCTCCGCGGGATCACAAAACCGAACCCCTTCAACCCGCGCGGAAAATCCTGCTGCCGATAAGCCAGCGACACCGTCCCCGTACTGACCGTGCGCAGCCGGCGCAACGCTGCCGACAGATCCGACCGCACATCCTCCAGCAAGGCAGCCGCAGCCTGTGCCGGCGTCGCCACCACCACCGCATCGGCTTCCAGCACTTCCCCTTCCTTGAGCGCCACCTTATAGCCTGCGCCTTCCCGCCACACGCGCCTCGCTTCCGCCTGCAGACGAACTTCCCCGGACAGCGCAGCCCCTAGCCTCGCGGCCAGTTCTCCCACCCCGCCGCGCAGCGACATGAACACAGTGCGGGCACGTGTCCGGCCATTTCCCGCGCGGCGCGGCTGCTTTCGCGCCGCCAGCATCCCCCGGATCAGACTCCCATGTCTCTTCTCCATGGCTCGAAATCGGGGAAACGTCGCCATGATACTTTGGTGTTCCGCTTCCGCGTTGTAGATGCCCGACATCAGCGGCTCTGCCAGACGGTCCAGCGCCTCCTCTCCCAGCCGGCGGCGGATGAACTCCGCCAGCGTCTCATCCCCATCATCCCGTCGCGGCGGCAAGACCAGATCCATCCCCATACGCAGCTTACCCCAGGGCGTAAACAGCGAACTGAGCACAAAGGGCGCAACCTTCGTCGGCACAATCAGCATCACCCCCTCCGGCAGCGCCTTCAATCGTCCACCGTGATACACGTAAACCCCCTTATTCTCCTCATTCGTCGGGATCAGCGAATCCTCCAACCCCAGCTCCAGGGCCAGGTCCAGCGCCGCCGGCTTCTGCGTAATGAAGCTATCCGGGCCCGCCTCGATCGTAAACCCATCCACATACTCCGTGAGCATCTTGCCACCCAGCCGTGAGCCGGCCTCCAGCAGCGTATATCGAAGGAGCAATCCACGCTGCTTCGCCTCCTTCTCCAGATAATACGCCGTGGCCATACCGGCCATACCGCCGCCGATAATAATCACACGTCGGACCTGGGGTTCTTGCGTCATTGGGCCGACTCCTTCAACTGAACGAACGCCTTCTTCGCAGCCGCAATTGTCGTTTCGATTTCGGCTGCACCATGCGCGGCCGAGAGAAAACCCGCCTCGAACTGCGAAGGCGCCACATAGACACCTTCTGCCAGCATCGCCTGGAAATACCGTTTGAACCGTTCCCTGTCCGCTTGTGCTGCAGTCTCCCAGTCCGTGACCGGCCCATTGTGGAAAAAGAAGCCAAACATCGTCCCCACGCGATGTGCCACCACAGGCACACCCGCCTCCGCGGCCGCATCCTTGATTCCCTCTACCAGCCTCCTTCCCAACGCCTCCATCTGCTCCCACACCGCCCGCCTTTGCAAAACGCGCAACGTCTGAATCCCCGCCGTCATTGCCAGCGGATTCCCCGACAGCGTGCCCGCCTGATACATGGGACCTGCGGGCGCCACCCACTCCATCAGCTCCCGGCGACCCCCGTACGCCCCCACCGGCAGGCCACCGCCGATCACCTTCCCCAAAGCCGTCAAATCCGGCTTCACCCCGTACAGCGCCTGCGCCCCACCCGGATGCACCCGAAAACCCGTCATCACCTCGTCGAAGACCAGCAAGGCCCCGTAAGCCTCGGTCAACTCGCGCAGGCCCTCCAGAAAGCCCGGCAGCGGAGGGACCAGCCCCATATTCCCCGCCACCGGTTCCACGATTACCGCCGCAATATCACGCGGATAGCGCTCAAACCACCGCGATACACTCTCCAGATCATTATAACGCGCCGCCAGCGTGTCGGCCACCACCGCCGCGGGAACTCCGGGTGAATCGGGCAGCCCCAGCGTGGCCACGCCCGACCCCGCCTTCACCAGTAGCATATCCGCATGACCGTGATAATTCCCCACGAACTTCACGATCTTGTTGCGACCCGTCGCGGCTCGCGCCAGCCGCAACACACTCATCACCGCTTCCGTCCCCGAATTGACAAAGCGGATCACCTCCATATTCGGCATGAATGCCTGTACCAGTTCGGCCAGCTCGATTTCCAGAGGACTCGGGGCGCCAAAACTGGTACCCTTCGCCACGGCCTCCTGCAGCGCTGTCACCACCTCCGGGTGCGCGTGTCCCAGAATCAGCGGCCCCCATGACAGCACATAATCGACATAACGATTCCCGTCCACATCCACCAGATACGCACCTTCACCACGCGCAACGAACAGCGGCCGGCCGCCTACGGCCCGAAAGGCCCGCACCGGCGAACTGACACCACCCGGCATCAGCTCCTGTGCGCGGGCGAAACAGGCAACCGATTGGTCATGCTTTAGCATCTTACTGTCCTTCCTCGGTTAGTGTATGGCAGCAACTTGCTCGCGTGGCAGCCATGATGCGGCGCGAGCCTTGATGAGATCTGCCAGAGTGGCGATGAATTCGGGATCGTCATTGAGCGCCGGGGGACGCACCAGCCGCATTCCCAGTTCCTGCGCCAGAGCCTGGGCCTGGATATCGATGTCATAAAGCAACTCCACATGATCGCTCACAAAGCCCACCGGCAGGCTGACCACGCCTCGAATCCCGCGCGCCGCCAGCGCCCGCAAATGCTCGTCGAATTGCGGCCCCAACCAGGGTTCAGAGCTTCGCCCAGCCGACTGGTAACTCCATGACCAACGTTCCGGTGCTAATCCTACGGCCTCGGCCACCAAGCGCGCCGTCTCCCGCACCTGCCGGTCGTACGGATCCCCCATCTCCAGCACGCGCCGGGGCAGACTATGCGCGCTGAACACCACATGCACCTCGCTCCGCTCCTCCGGCGGCCATTGCTCCAGTCCGGCCCGCACCCTTGCTGCCAGCGCCCGGATCAGACCTGGCGTGTCGTGATAGCTCTTGATATACCTGAACTCGATGTTACCACGGTACATCGCCAGCCCATCTTCGACCTTGGCCAGGTACCTCGCTACACTCATCTTGCTATAATGCGGCGCCAGCACCAGCCCCACCGCATGTGTGATCCCGTCCTCCACCATTTGCCCCACTACCTCCTCCAGCCAGGGCGACCAGTGCCGCATGCCCAGATAGCAGCGAAACAACTTCGGGTCCAGACGAGCCGCCACCGCCGCCACCTGACGTTGACTGACCGCGAGTAGAGGCGACTTGCCTCCGATACAGGCGTAATTGTGAGCGATTTCCTCCAGAACCGTTCGCGGGGTGGGTCGCCCCGAGCGAATATCCGCCAGATAGCCCGGCAACTCGCTCAAGCTATTGGGGCCGCCATAAGCCATGATCAGTACACCGATCGGATACCTCACGAAGCTCATAACGCCTCCCCTCTCATCGTCCTGGCGTGCACATACTCCACCAGCCGCCGCACATTCTCCGGCGGCGTCTCCGGCAGAATCCCGTGTCCCAGGTTGAAAATGTGCCCGTCGCGCCCACCTGCTTCGGCCAGCACCTCGTCAATGCGGGCCTTCAGCTCGCGCCAGGGCGCCAGCAGCGCCACAGGATCCAGATTCCCCTGGATACTGCGGCCCTCGCCGATCCGTTGCCGGAACCATCCCAACGGCATGCGCCAGTCAACGCCGATAACATCCCCGCCGCAGCTCGCCACGTCGGCGATGTAGGGCGCCGTCCCCGCGCTGAAGTTGATGACAGGGACTCCGGCCCTTTCCAGCTGCTGAAAGAGCATCCTGCTATAGGGCTGCACGTAGCGCCTGTAATCCTCCCGGCCCAGCGCCGCACCCGCCCAGGAGTCGAACACCTGCAATGCCGATGCACCCGCCTCCACCTGCTTTAGCAGATAGTCCACCTGCACCGTGACCAGTTTTGTCATCAGACGCTTCCAGGCCGCGGGTTCCCCGTACATCAGGGCCTTTACGCGGGCATAGTTTTTCGAGCCCCCACCTTCGATCGCATAACTGGCCAGCGTGAACGGTGCCCCCGCGAACCCGATCAGCGGAATGCCCCGTGGTGTCAATTCGGCCGCCACCAGTCGCACCGCCTCCAGCGTCTTCGCCAGAATCGTTTCTTCGGCCGGAGGCGTGGCCAGCAGGTCGATATCGTAGGCACGTTGCAGGCGGTTTTCCAACACAGGGCCTCGGCCCGGCACGAAATCCAGCTTCAGACCCATCCCCATCAGCGGTGGCAGGATGTCCGCGAAAATAATGGCCGCATCCAGCTCGAAGGCCCGCACGGGTTGCAAGGTCACTTCCGCCGCCAACTCCGGCGTGCTGATCATCTCCAACATGCTGTACCGCGCCCGTACGGCCCGATACTGCGGCATGTAACGCCCGGCCTGTCTCATCAGCCACACCGGCGTATACGGCACCGGCAGACCTCGACATGCCCGCAAGAAGGGCGACGCCTCCAGTCGTGCCTCGGTGGAAACGGTGGGAACGGTGAGCACTTGCTCCATCATGATTCTCCTGCATACTGCCAGATAGCCTTGCCCACAAAGAAGGGGCCCAGGCGTTCGAGATATTGCGATGTCTGTTTCGTCTTGCGCATCCGCTGCACGATAGAAGACAGCGGCATCAGTTCGGGACCGACCAACCCGACCACGAAATCATTGTCGTTGCGATCAAGACCGTGGCAGGCCAGACGAATGTCGGTACCCAGGCCGGCGCGGCCATACGCACGGCCGATGCCCCCGTGCTCCATGAGGATCACCCGTTGTTCCTGCGGTGTAAGTTGTTCGAACGAGCCGCGTCGCCGTAGCGGATACCAGATCGCCCAGGGCATAGAGGGATCACAGACCTTGCGCAAAGGGCGCGCGATCAATGCTTCTTCCAGGTCCGGCTCATGCCCCAGCGCATACGTACGCCCCAGCATCGTATACTCCGCTTTCGGCATCAGATCGGAAAAAGGCGAGCGTTGGAGAAAGTCGCGCAGGGTGGAGACGAAGAAATCGGGGTTCTCGCTGAAAGTGAGCACCGCCACTCCGTAGGGATCGTTGATATCAACGTACAGCACCGCAGGCAATTCGCTCGCCGCGAGCGCGTCCCTGAGCGATTGGGTGTCTCCACACCCGCCGAAGGCCAGCAGTTGCATGAACAAACGCCGATCCGAGTAGATGGCCTGACCGTCCGGCCCGCGCCCTCGTTCGCGGATGTCGACCGCTTCCTGACTGAAATCGTTCATAAGCGATTTACTCGTTGAGCCAGGCGGCAGCCTCGAGTGCGTGATAGGTGAGTATGATGTCCGCACCCGCTCGCTTGATGCCTGTGAGCGTCTCCAGCACCACGCGACGTTCATCCAACCAACCGTTCGCTGCGGCGGCTTTCAGCATCGCGTATTCGCCGCTAACGTTGTATGCGGCCAGGGGCAATTGAGGAAATCGCTCATGCACGCGAGCGATTACATCCAGATATGCCAGAGCCGGCTTCACCATCAGGAAATCCGCACCCTCGGCCACATCCAGCGCGGCTTCGCGCAGAGCCTCGCGTACGTTGGCCGGGTCCATCTGATGGCTGCTCCGGTCCCCGAACCTGGGCGCACCCTCGGCAGCTTCACGGAAAGGTCCGTAGTACCCGGACGCGTACTTCACTGCATAGGACATGATGGCAACCCGGCTGAAGCCTTCGCCGTCCAGGGCGGCGCGAATCGCTGCCACCATGCCGTCCATCATTCCGCTGGGTGCGACCACATCCGCACCTGCCCGCGCGTGCGAGACCGCCACTCGGGCCAGAATGTCCAGTGTCTCATCGTTGAGGATATTGCCTGCCGGATCCAGCAGACCACAGTGTCCGTGGTCGGTGTACTCGCACAGACAGACATCGGTGATCACCACCAGTTCCGGCACGGCATCCTTCACCGCGCGCACAGCCTGTTGCACGATGCCGTCATCCGCGAAGTTTTCCAGGCCCACCGGATCCTTCTGCGCCGGGATACCGAAGAAGATTACGGCCGGGACGCCAAGCTCCCATACTTGCCGCGCCAGCGCGGGCAATCTGTCGACGGAATAGCGATACTGCCCGGGCATCGATGCAATCGCCTGGCGAACATCCCGACCATGTTGCACAAAGATGGGGTAGATGAAGTCGGCCGGTGTCAGTTCCGTTTCGCGTACCATCCGGCGTAACGCCGCCGTTCGGCGCAGCCGCCGCGGCCGTATCGCCGACGGATAGGGAGTCGCACCGGATGAGCGCGGTGGTGCCCCAAGAAGAGCATCTACCGCAGGGGGGTGAGTGAGTGTATCGACTGTCATAATTCACATGCTCCGTGAGAAATAGTCGGCCAGAGCCTGACAAAGATCGTCGGTTGTGTAGCGGGAAGGTACAACGGCCACCGAAAGTCCCGCATCTTCGGCGGCACGAACCGTAATCGGGCCAATGCAGGCGATGACAGCACGTTGCAAGTGTCGGCGGATCGCCGGCGAATCCTCAGAAAGCCCGAGAAAATTGCGCACACTTGAGGGGCTGGTGAAAGAGATGGCATCAAACCCCTTTTCCAGCTCCAGGCGAACGGTATCATCCCATACGGCCGGAAGCGTGTCGTACAGCGCGATATCGTCCACCGCGGCTCCCTGTTCTCGCATCAGCGCAGCGATTTCGGGTCGGCCGCGCCGCGCCCTCGGCAGCAGGACTTTCATCCCGGCCTGTAACGCCAGCCCTGCCACCAGCGCCTCTCCGATAAACTCGGCCGGCACGAAATCGGGGCTGACACCCAGCTCGGCCAGCCGTGCTGCCGTGGCCGTGCCCGAGGCCGCTATGCGCGGGCCTCGTACCGCCACACCCAGTTCCTGCACGCGCCGGAAAAAGAAGGCCACCGCGTTGGCGCTTGTGAACACGAGCCAGTCGTACCCCGCCAGGTCCGCCAGTGCCCGGTCGAGCTCCTCGTTCGGGAGGGGGACAAAGCGAATGGCGGGGGCGATAAGCGGAATGGCACCCAGCGCTACCAGCTTTTGCGCCAGTTCCGGTGCCTGTTCCCGGCTCCGTGTCACCACAACGCGGCGTTGACTAAGGGGTTCAACCATGGCTCAAGATCTCCTTCGCGCCTCGTTCCAACGCCTGGCGTGCCAGCCGTTTTCCCAACTCCCGGCCATCTCTCCCCTCCCCTGCCAGTCTCAGCACCCGGCTACCATCGGGCGCGGCCACCAGCGCTTCGAGATGGACGAACCCACTCGAGGCAACCGTAGCATAGGCCGCGACCGGTGTCGAGCACCCGGCTGCCAGCGCCCTCAGAAAGCCCCGTTCGGCTTGGACACACCGCCGCACATCGCCGCAGTCGACGGCCGCCAGCAAAGCCAGCGTGTGCTCATCATTCGCCCGGCATTGCACGGCAAGCGCGCCTTGCCCCGGCGCCGGCAGCATCACATCCAGCGAGAGCCATTCGCAGACGTACTCCGTCAGCCCCAGCCGGGTGACACCGGCAGCGGCCAACACCGCGGCGTCATACTCCCCTTCCTGCACCTTGCGGATACGGGTGTCCACATTGCCGCGAATGGGCCTCACCTGCAGGTCAGGACGCCTGGCCAGCAACTGCGCTTGTCGTCGCAAACTGCTGGTGCCGATTCGCGCACCCGACGGAATTGTCTCAAGCGTCCATTTCTCCCGAGCGATCAACACGTCCCGTACATCCGCGCGGCCCACTATCGCGCCCAATGTCAGGTCGGTTCCGTCCTCCACAGGCAGATCCTTGAGCGAATGCACTGCCATGTCGATATCTCCACGGCGCAGTGCTTCCTCGATCTCGAGCGTAAACAGGCCTTTGCCGCCGATCTCGGGCAACGGGCGGTCGAGCGTCCTGTCGCCACGCGTCGTAAAGGGCTCGATTCGACAGACCACATCCGGACGGGCGGCAAGAATCAGCTCACGCACATGGTCCGTTTGCCAGCGCGCCAGCGCCGATTTCCGGGTGCCTATAACGAACTCCGTTTTGCTCATGTCGAGTGAATCTCCAGACCAAAGAGATCGCGTACGGTCGTGATATAAGGTTCCGCCTGACCCTGGCTGGCCTTCTGTCGCAACCTTATCGTGGGTTCGTGCAGTAGTTTGTTGACCAGCGATGTCGAGAGATGCTGAATATGCGAGATGATAGTCGGATCCACGTCGCCCAGGTGCTTCAGGGTACGCTCCAGTTCCCGTGCCCGGATGGCCTCTGCTTTCTGATGCAGATCACAGATGAGCGGTCGCACACTCAGTTCGTCCAACCTGGCCCGCAGAGCTTCCAGTTCCTCAGCGATGATTCGCTCCACGGCAGGGACGGCTTGTCGCCTGGTTTTGAGATTTTCGTCCAGCGTTTCCCGAAGATCGTCGATATCAAAGAGGCAGACTCCCGCCAGCGAGGCTACGCCTGCCTCTACATCGCGCGGGACTCCGGCATCTACCAGCACCAGCGAACGTTCCGGGCGCCGCGCCATCACAGCGCGCAGGAGTGGCAGCGTAAGTATCGGCCGGCTCGCAGCCGTGGCCACATAGACAACATCCGCCCACACCAGGGCTTCGGCCAGCTCTTCCCACGGCCAGACCCGATAGCCCCAAGGCTCCGCCGCTGCTTGTGCTCGCGCCAGAGTACGATTCACAAGCCCGACGTTGCGTAGACGCCGGGCCTGCAGAGCGGCCAGCGCCAAACGCGCCATCTCACCCAACCCCACGATCAGGATGGCCCGCTCGCCGAGATCACCGCTCTCTTCCTGCGCCTTGGCCAGAGCCACCGAGCTGATGCTGGCCGCCTGCGAGCCGATCGAAGTTTCGCTTCGCGCACGCTTTCCGGCCGCCAGCGCACTCTGGAACAGCGCCCGTAACACCGGACCCGACGTGTGTCCCTTCTCGGCCTGCTGGAAAGCATCGGCCACCTGCCCGAGCACCTGTGCCTCGCCGAGAACCCGCGACTCGAGACCGCAGGCCACACGCATCAAGTGTTCGGCCGCTGCAGACCCCGTCAGATAGCGGGCGCCCTGGGCCAGCATCTCTGCGCTTAACCCGTGGACGCCGGCAATCCGTTGCAACAAACGTGTCGGCAACCGTGAGTCGGCCATCGCCGCATAACCGTACAATTCCCAACGGTGGCAGGTCGCGACCAGTGCCAGTTCGCTGAGTTCACCGGGGGCACCCTCGGCCGCATAGTCGAGTTCCCTCATCAACTCTCGAACGCGCGCGGGGGGATAGTTCAACTGCTCGCGCAGTTCAACTGCAAGCGTGTGGTGGTCGAAACCCATGCAGAAAAGTTGGCGGAGGTTGATCTGCAACTTAGGTCGCTCCTTCTTTCAGGCAAGGACAATGCCGGTACACCGGAGTGTATCAGAGATCAGGCCTCGGCGGAGACGGCCGGGCGCAGCGGACGCGGCAGGTAGAGGCAGAAGGGTTCCTCGGCCAGATAGTCACCGATCATACCATAGGCACGGGCTCGGCAGCCGCTGCACACATTGCGGAACTCGCACAAGCCACACTTGCCCCCTTCTCCGGCCTGGGGAAAGGCACGCAAGTCGGCAAAGACCTGCGAGTGCTCCCAAATCTCGCGGAAGCTTTGCCGGCGGATATTCCCGGCTTCCACCGGCAGGTAGCCGCAGGGGAAGACCTCGCCCCGATGACTGATGAAGCAAACTCCGGTACCGGCCAGGCATCCTTTGGTCATGGCATTCATGGCAGGGTGGCCGTTGCCGCCGTGGGGATGTCCCCCGGCCTTTTTCTGGCGCTCCAGGCTATGGGGCCGCTTGCGGAAAACACCCCGGCGCCGCTCCTCGGCCTGCCGCTGATGGAAGATGCGGAAGTAGTGCGGTGCACAGGTTGCCTTCAATTCGATCCGTCCTTCCATCTCGCGATCGTACATCCAGTTGAGCACCCGTTCATACTCGTCGGGATCGATCATCTGGTCCTCTGCGATTTCAACACCACAGCCAACCGGTACCAACAAGAAGAGGTGAAGGGCTGCAGCGCCCATCTGCAGCGCGAGTCGATAGGTCTCTTCCATCTGCCCGACGTTGTGTTTGGCCACCGTAGTGTTGATCTGGTAGGGAATCCCGACCCGCTGAAGATGCCGCATTCCCTGCAGAGCCCGAGCGAAATTCCCCTCTCCCCGAAAGAGATCATGGGTGGCGGCGTCTGCGCCGTCGAAACTGATGCTCACGCGGCGGATACCTGCTGCCTTGATGGCCCGCGCGGTTGCGGCATCGATCAGCGTCCCATTGGTTGCCAGAGCGACGATCAGTCCGGCATCCGCGGCATGGCGAGCGATGTCGAAGATGTCGGGGCGAAACAGGGGCTCGCCGCCGGAGAGAATGAAGATCGGCCGTGCAAAGGCCGCGATCTCGTCAATCAACGAGAAAGCTTCCTGGGTGCTCAGGTCTTGCGGAAGTAGTTGATCGGCAACGGTGATGCGGCGGCAGTGGATGCAGGCCAGGTTGCAGCCCGCGGTGGTCTCCCAGAATATCAGTCGGGGCGGTGAGTAGGTCATGACAATCTCCGGAGTTTTGGCTATGGGTTCGATCCTGAGAATGCTGAGACGCTACCAGCATAGCCGACGGCCTGGCGAGAAAATATGATGTAGATCATGATTTACTGATTTTCTAGTAGATTTCTATAGATTCCAAGCGCCTCTTCATGTCTTTCTCAGCCCGCGATCACCCCACATTCACGAGGCTGTAATCCTGTCGAAATGTTTCGGCGAATCTGTCAGGTTCCTGCAAGGCGTGAGGGAGAAAAAAGGCGGTACCATACAGTGCGGGGCGTCGTGTAGCGGCGTCTTCTGTCCCTGCCATCCAACCCATTTCACCATATGGAGCAGCGCAAATGACCATTCGAATCAGCGAAATAGCAGGCGTATCACCGCAACTGGCCGAAGCCCTTAAGGCTCGCGGGCTGGACGATTCCGACAAATTGCTGGCCGCGGCGGCCACACCCCAGGCCCGTGCGGAACTGGCAGCGCAACTGGGCGTGTCGGACCGTGCGATCCTGGAGATTGCCAACCGCGCCGATCTGGCCCGTATCAAGGGCATCGGCAAAGTGTACTCCGATCTTCTCGAGTTCGCGGGCGTCGACACCGTCATGGAGCTGCGCAATCGCAATCCCGATAATCTGTACGAAAAGATCGTGGCCGTCTCGGCAGAACACCATGTGCGGCGCATCCCCCGTCGCGACCAGGTACACGACTGGGTGGCGCAGGCACGCCGGCTTGATCGCGCCATCGAATACTGAGCACGACCTGTCCTGTACTCGCAGACCTCCGTCCTCCAAGGGCGGGGGTCTTTTTTCTACGGGTGACCGTTTTCAAGCCTCACCCCGGCTGCGTGAACTCAGGGCCTCGTTTCTCCTTCCGCCCCGACCCAATAGCCCCGGATGGCTGCCTCCAGACATTGCTCCAGAGTGCCGAAACGCATATGCACCCCGCTGTGCATGGGGGCATAGCAGGCCATCTTGCCCGCATTGGTGGCCATACGTCGGATGCCCAGGCTACGCACCGGTGCCACCACCGCGCAGGTGTCGGCCACGACTTCGCCTCCCGCTTCCTCGATAATCCGGATCAGACCATCCGCGGCCGCCCGGGCGCGCGTGATCTGCGATGTAGTCACCCACAGCCGTGTGCGCAGGCGCTCGCCGCGCAGCCGGGCCGCCACACGGGCCAGCTCCGAATAGGAGGCGTGGGGACAGCCAATGGTGACCAAATCCAGCTCCGTCGTTTCCGGATTCGCATCCATTACCCGGTAAGCGGGCGTGAGGTCGTCTACAACCAGTCGTCTGGCTTCAGGGGCTATCAACCTCTCTCCTACTTCCTGCGCCTCGGGCGTGTATCCCGCGATGTGATACAACGCCACAGCACCGTAGGCGGCCAGGCCGGCACCCAATGTTTTCAGCCGGTCCCCTGCTTCGCCTCCCAGGGTGACGTCTTCCGGCAGGGGGGGCAGCCAGCGGGCCAGATCCGCAAAGTAGGGTACGCCATCACCCACCTGCTTCCCCACCAGATAGCTGAGCGCGCCGAAATCGGCCACGCTGCGCAGCGGACACCGCACCTCCACTACATGGGTGGCGCGGCGATTCTCCTCCAGATGATACCCGTAGCGGGCCGTGCGCCCCACAATGGCTGCGGCCAGCGCGCTTGGCCCCCCTTCGCGATTGGTGTAAGCCCCAACCACCGAATTGGCCCAAACCACCGCACTTGACTCCGCCCAGGCTAGATGATCCCCCCGAGCCGGCGCGAACTCGGGCATCAGATAGGGTGTGCAAGACATGGTGGCCGTCACTCCCATACGCACGAACGCGGCCACCGCGGCCAGTTGCGGCCGCGCGAATTCGGGCCGAAACCCCATGCTCTGCCAGCGGTCCAGCTCCATCCCGGCGGGATTCAAAGTGGTGGGTACCCGTACGCGCGCGCCGGCCTCTGCCCACTCATGGAGAAACGCCACCCCCGCGTCCCCCAAATTCTTGTAGCTGACACCGGCAATCTGCACATGCTTGACCGGTACCAGGTCAGGCGCGCCATAGATGCGGCCCAGCGTGACCACGATCTCCATGGCGCGGCGCACACCCGGCCCCTCCGCACCCTCCAGCAGCGCCCGTTCTTCCGGCGTGAGACTGATATCCGACATGACAGCGCGCTAACGACTTCGGTTCAACAGATGGTCAAGACCGAGGAACAGGACCAACGCCAGTACCCCGAACAGAAGCAAGATCTGCCAGAACTCGGCGCGAACCCAGACGACAAACCGCAAGCGCGACCAGATCAACCAGAAGGCAAGCAAGACTGCCAGGGTCAGGACAAGGGATCGACCTCGTCTTGGCATCATACGGGCTCCCTGAAAGTGGAACGAAACATGGCGGGATTGTATCATCTCACCCGTTTTTTCCACCAACCGCCGGGTGAGCAAGGGGTGCGTTTCAAAGCGGGGGCAGCCGGTGCGCTGGGCTGGTAAGGGTCGGAGC
>RFJM01000468.1 GCA_003694905.1 Caldilineae bacterium | reverse complement strand
GCTCCGACTCGAACGGAGACGCCCAAAAATGGGCACAGGCCCTCAACCTGCCGCGTATGCCAATTCCGCCACGGGGGCACAACGTACTCTAATTATACGAACCACCTTTGAGCTTGTCAACCTTTCGCGGACTCGGTTCTAAAGTCTGTTGCTGGCTGAAACTATGGTTGAGTTGACTCGGTGCGCGGTCTGTCGCCTACCGTCCGCCTCCATTTGCGCTCCCCTTGCAACGGGGAAGTATACTTTCGTGGCGCCGCCCTGCGGTACATTCGCGCAGTGACACGGCTGCGGTTCCGACCAAATCGCCGATGACCTTGGCTACCAGCGCGTGCCGCGTCCAACCAGACCACCGATAGGTCGGCTATCCCGGTGCCAAACGCTCCGCGTCGTGCCCTTGCCGCTATAATGTCAGTCATGTCGCTCACTCTACGACTCAAGCAACACGCTCTGGCCCTGGGCTTCGACCGGGTCGCAATCGCACGCGTGAGTCCCAGCCCCGACTACGAGCGCTACTTGCGTTGGCTCCAGGCCGGCTATGCCGGCGACATGCACTACCTCCATCGCCACGCACAACTCAAGGCTGACCCGCGTAATCTGCTGCCCGAGGCCCGCTCTCTGATCCTGGTCACGCTCGTCTACCATCAACCCGTCGACCCCGCCCTGCGCGCCGATCCCTCGCGGGGTCAGATAGCCACCTATGCCCTGGCCGAGGACTACCACCGGCTCATGCGTCAGGCACTGATCGCCCTGGACCGGTGGTTGGCCGGGCAGACCGGCCGCGAGAGCCGCGGCCGCGTATTCGTCGACAGTGCGCCGGTATTGGAACGTTCGTGGAGCATGCGGGCAGGACTCGGATTCATCGGCAAGAACACCTGCCTCATCAGTCCGGGGGTGGGCTCTGACATCTTCCTGGGTGGCCTGCTGGTCCCCGAAACGTTGGCGTATGACAGCCCTCCGCAAGAGCTGGAGCAGCGACACGTGCGCACGGGTCCTGCCTGGCGGTTTGAGAATGGCCGCGTGGGTACCTGTGGTGGCTGCAGCCGATGTCTGGCGGCCTGTCCCACTGCCGCGCTGCGCGAGCCCTACACGTTGGACGCCCGCCGCTGCATCTCATATCTCACCATCGAACTGCGCTCGGCCATCCCGCTGGAGCTACGCCCCCTGCTGGGCAACTGGGTTTTCGGTTGCGACCTCTGCCAGGAGGTATGTCCCTGGAACCGCCGCGCGCCTCAGGCGCAGCATCCCCGCCTCCGGCCCCACCCCGACCGTATCGCGCCCCCTTTGCTCGACCTGCTGGCGCTCGACGAGGCCGGCTTTGCCGAGCGTTTTCGCGGCAGCGCGGTGAAGCGCACCAGATGGAGCGGGTTCATGCGTAATGTCTGTGTCGCCGCGGGCAATTGGGGGGACCCCGCCGTGGCGCCGCTGCTGCGTCACCATCTCTTGTCGAGCCCCGCGCTGGTGGCCGGGCACGCGGCCTGGGCATTGGCACAACTGCGCGGGGGTGTCGGCCGGCCCATTCTGGAGGAAGCCGCGGCTCGCAGCGACCGTCCCGAGATTCGGCGCGCTATTCTCGAAGCCCTGATGCAGCCGCGTTCCGGTGCGTGAGATGGCTTCGCCCGCGCCGCGCTGTGGCGCGACCCTCTGCCCCGATCGTGCGTATTGATTGTAGAGTGCTGCAAACACACCCTGCTAACCAACCAACGGCAACTCTCCATGAGCTTACTCGGCAACCTCATCTGGCTGATCTTCGGCGGCTTCTTCGCCGGACTCGGTTACATCATAGGAGGCATCGGCCTCTGCCTCACCGTTGTCGGAATTCCCTTCGGCGTGCAGTCCATCAAGCTGGGGCTGATCAACTTCGCGCCCTTCGGTAAGGAGGTGGTCGAATCGCGCCAGGCCTGGAGCCCCCTGGCCATCCTCTTCAACATCATCTGGGCCGTGTTGTTCGGTTGGGAGATCGCTTTGATCCACCTCACATCGGCCATCATCCTGACGCTGACCGTAGTGGGGATCCCCTTCGCGCGGCAGCACCTCAAGCTTCTCCCGGTGGCGCTACTGCCCTTTGGCCGCACACTGGCCTGAGGCCGCCGGGTGATGTACGCGCTCTGCGGTTCCCATCCTCTCCATTATGCATCCGCCCTGATCAATCGTCAGGCTTTTTCAGGTGCTCGTAGGGTACCCGTAGGCCGGGCGTCCAGCACATCTGTACCATCTCTGCTATCATGTGGCATAAGAGATGGCAATCTCTTCTTCTCCTCCTTTGATGAGCGCTCACGGTAGGGCAGCCGTGAGCGCTCTACGCGCAGGGGTCAGGTGGGTCGTCTGCGTACCAGCAGGGTGATGACAAGGAACACAATGAAGAGCGCCGCCAGCGTCAGTTCCAACGTGCGATAGGGTGTGGTTGGTCTGGCAGGGGGGGCAGGAACGGGCGGGGCAGGAGCGGTCGGTGGAGGCGCCGGTATCTGCGTGGGGAGCGGTACTGCTGCAGGTACCTCTCCCGCGGCCTGGTCGGACGAGGGCGACGGCGTGGGCAAAGGCGAGATCGCGGCCGCGGCCTCCTCGGCGGGCGGTGGGG
>RFJM01000467.1 GCA_003694905.1 Caldilineae bacterium | reverse complement strand
GGCGGCGACGGGGAGCCGCCGACATGTCGACGGCTGGGCGTCGGCCCCACCCTGCTCTACAGCGCGCCGCCGACCTTTTCCAGGGCCTCGGCCAACGCCCTCTCGAACACGTTCACCCCTTCGTCCAGCAGCGCCTCCGGGATATTCAGCGCCGGGACAAACCGCAGGCCACTCTGCCCGCAACCCAGCATGAGCAACCCCTTGTGGAATGCCTCCTGAATCACCTCATCCCGAAGCCTGACCGCGGGCCTCTTGCTCTCCCGGTCCTCGACCAGCTCAACCCCGACCATCAACCCCTTGCCTCGTACGTCGCCCACCTGCGGAAAACGTGATGCTATCTCCTGCAGCCGCGCCATCAGCTTCTCGCCATGCCTCCGGGCCTGCTCAATCAGCCCATCTTCCAGCAACCGAATCGTTACCAGCGCCGCCGCGCATGACACGGGATTTCCTCCGAACGTACTGGCGTGCGCGCCCGGAGGCCAGTTCATGATCTCGCTTCTGGCGACGATCGCGCCCAGCGGCAGCCCGCTGGCGATCCCCTTGGCCACGCAGAGAATATCCGGTTCCACAGACCAGTGCTCGCAGGCAAACATCTTCCCCGTACGGCCCATACCCGTCTGCACCTCATCCAGCACCAGCAGAATTCCATACCTGTCACACAGCTCCCGCAGCCCCGGCAGGAAGCCGTCCGGTGGCACGATGTAGCCCCCTTCCCCCTGAATCGGCTCCACGATAATCGCGGCCACCTCTTCGGGCGGTGTCGTTGTGCGGAACAGATGCTCGATGTATTCCAGCGCTGCCTGCGCCGGATCTCGCCCCGGCCAGGGATTCCGGTACGGATTGGGGTAGATCGCGTGCGTCACTTCCGGCAGCAGGGGTGCGAACCCGCGGCGCTGCACCGGCTTCGACGCCGTTAATGACAGTGCGCCGAACGTACGGCCGTGAAACCCGCCTTGAAAAGCCACAAAGCGCGGCCGGCCCGTATGGTATCGGGCCAGCTTCATCGCGGCCTCCACTGCCTCGGCGCCCGAATTACCGAAGAACACCTTCGTCGCTCCCGTTATCGGAGCCACCTCATTCAGCTTCTCGGCCAGCTCGATCTGCACCGGATAATAGAAATCCGTCCCCGACATGTGAATAAACCGCTCCGCCTGCTCCACGATCGCGCGGACCACCTCCGGATGCGCGTGCCCCGTATTCGTCACCGCAATCCCACTGGTAAAGTCGATATATCGACGTCCGTCCACATCCCATACCTCTGACCCCCGCCCCTGAGCCATTACGAAGGGATAGCTACGGGTATACGATGGCGATATATTGGCCGCATCGCGCGCGATATACTCTTCCGACAAGCGCGCCCTCGTATAAGCATTGGAACCATTCATCAAACGTCCTCCTTGACGCAATGGAATAGAGAAAAAAGGCCGGTTCCTCGACCGAACTCAGTGTTCATCGAGTAACTCCAGACCTCTGATAACAAGACCGGGACCTGCCGCTTCCAGCGCGAAATGGTTAGCGCCTTCCTCAACCTGAACCTCGAACACCGCCGCCTGCCCATCACTCTCCCCCACCACCTTTCCTGCGGAATCCAGCAGGCGGTAGCGGGTAACCGACGGTGGGGCCGGTGTCACGGCCAGCTTCAGCCGTGCCGCGGCAGGACTATGAACAACCAGCGTTGCCCTGCCCTCCACTGCCCGCGCCGGGCCGGGCTGCCAGGGACCCCAGTCAGTCCCCAGCTCCACAAACGCCAGGCGCCTGACCGGTGGCCGCGTCTCGTAGACCGTAATGCGTTCGTCCTCATAGACGGGACTTTCACCCTCGAAGATCCTCTCCAACAGTTGCTCCGTCACCTCCCGTTCCTCTCCCCCCGGCATCTTATAGCGATCGCTGATCACCCAACGGACATCCAGAAACTCGAACACCGTAGGAGCCAGCCGGGCCGCATCTCCGCCGTTGATATCTGCAGCCAGTCGCCGGAACTCTGACACAACAGGCAGCCGCCCTGGATAGGTCCTGGGATCCGTCCGACTGATATATCCGGCCGTCAGAGGCTTCCCATGCGTCGTCTGATAGAGCAGGTAGCCGGGTCGATCCCAGTTCATGGGCACATTCATCACCGCACCCGCACGCGGATCTGCGGCCAGCGTCCGATAAAACTCCGGCGTATCGGGCGGGCTAACCGGATACGGTGCAGGCAAATACTCGAACAGCATCAGCGCCATCAGTCCTGCGGCCACCACTCCCCTGCCGCCCCGCTCCAAGAAAACGTACAGTCCACCTCCGGCCAGCAGTCCCAACCCCAACATCACCAGCAAGCCATAGCGCGCCACCGTGCGCGCTATCTCCACAAACGGAACCTTCAACAGCAATGCGTAGGGCATCGGGACCCCCAACGCCCTTCCCGCCACATGCAGCTCCGGCCCCAGCGCAAAGATCCCAAACACCACAGACGCCAGCACCCAGACCCCCAGACGCAGGCGTCGTCTCCACAGACCGTACACGGCCAGCGCCACCGGAACCACCCCCAGGTACAGCGTATTCTCCGAAGTGCTCGCCGGCAGATTATCCCGCAGAGGCGCCACCCACTTCCCCCACACCGGATGCTGCACCGAGGGCAGCACAAATGCCAGCACATCCGCGCTGAGATTCGCGATCTGCCCTTCCGGCGGCCGCATAAAATTGTAGCGCATACTTTCTCGCACCATGGGCACCAGCAACGGCGCCAGAACCACCAGCGCCAGCAAGAAGGTCACCACCATGGCAGCCACTTGGCTTCCTCGCAGCGCCCGTCTCCCCAGCAGCCACACCAGATACAGCGCCGCCAGCCATCCCATGTACAGCGCGAAATACCAGTCGCACAGCGCCGCCAGCACCAGAAAAAGCGCCGCATGCACTGCCGGCCGTAGCCACTGCTCCCGTGCATCCAGCGCCTTCAGCAGATATAGCACGAAAAAGGGCACAAACTCGAAACTAAACACCTGCATATGCCCCAGCAAGTGGGCAAAGTGAAACGGACTGAACGTATAGACCGTCCCCGCCAGCAGAGCTGCCGCGTAGAGTGGCCCTTTTCGCTTCGCGCCGGCACGATGAAATACATACAGCGCCAGAAGCGTCGCCCCATAACCGGACATCACAAAGCTGAAGAGCACCACCCCATTGTACGCCCAGAACAGGTTCCCGGCCAACTGCATCGGCAGACTGGCGAACCCGTTGAACACATTCAACGTCTGGAACCAGAGCGATACTCCGGTGGGATGATACAGTGCGGTCGTGAAATAGGGATGGGTGTGCTGTTCCAGCAGCGCCTTCTTCACCCACCACAGATTCCAATAATTCTGCCAGCCGTCGAAAGCATCACCGGGGATGGCCCTGCCGAACTGCAACGCCAAAGGCCAGGTAAGCAGCAAAGTCGCCAGCGCGTAGAAACCCAGCAGGGCCAGATGACGACGTCGTTCCACGGCCGTCTGCATACGCGTTCACTCCGTGCGGATGGGTACTACATACCCAACCGGTCACGAACGAGAGCCCAGGCCTTCTCGCGCGCGGCCTCCCCTCGCTGGAGAAGATCCCGCATGCGGCTTTCGTACTCGCGCTTGAACTCCTCGTCCTGGATGGCGTTGAGATTGATCTGCACATTGAGCGCGGCCGTCATCATGCCGGCGTGCGCAGCCAGCACGCCCGCGCCGCCGTCGCTGATCACATTGGGATTGCCTTTCGCCAGGATCTCCGTACTCAGTTCCAGAACGTCTACGCAGGCCGCCAGTGTCTCCAGAGGAACCATCGTAGCGTCCTTCAACCCCGCCTGGATTGCCGCG
>RFJM01000060.1 GCA_003694905.1 Caldilineae bacterium | reverse complement strand
GGGTATGCGTCACCTGGACATTCGCATGGGATTGCCTTAGGTAGACACAACAGCGGGCAGCGCCCCCCGGAAATGAGGCGGCCCGACCCGACCAGACGACTAACGACCGTTTCAGCTTGCCAAGCCGTGCGGCGTGGGCCGGCATCCGGACAGGCTGGAAAGCCTGTCCCACATGCAGCTCTGCCCGAGAAGCTTAAACCTCGGCCGCCTGTCTCGTTGGCCGACGCCGCGGATGCGGGGGCGCTCCCCCGCACCCCTTGCCAGTCTAGCGCACCGGCTCCCCCTATTTTGAAACGCACCCATATGACAACTATGCTTGAATCCCGCCCCCGTTTCTCGTATACTATATTGTAGATCATCCGCTTTTTCATCCGTTCTCATGAACTGAATAGGTAGCACGTATCGTGCTGCTACAGGAGGTAGCATCATGTCTCCCTACATGCGTACGCTGGCTGACCTCCTCACACTTGTTCGCATTCTGTTCAGTCTGGTCATGGTCTGGATAGGGTGGGCACTCGGTGCTGAGGGGCTCTCGCTCGCGGTAGCCGTGCTCTTACTGGCCTGGTTCACCGACCTGCTCGACGGCATGGCGGCGAGGCGAGCTCCTGCGGATTCCACGAGCCGAATCGGCACGCACGATGCGGAAGCGGATCTCTCTGTGTCCCTGGGCGTGACGGGTTACCTATCCTTCAGTGACTACCTGCCCCCGCTGATAGGGCTGGCGTTGGCTGCCCTGATTACGGCCATCTGGCTGGGGCGGTCCCATGTGCTGGCCTGGCCGTTCTACGTCATCCCCTATGTCATCCTGTTCTGGATCGCATGGCGATATGAGCCGGCCGCCGGTCGCATGTACCTGGGTTACCTGGCAATCATCCTGTTCATCCGCCGCAAACGCTTCTGGAGCGAGCATCTGCCCGACTTCTTCACGGCGATCAGAAATCTGCGCCAACACCAGGATACGTGAAGATCCGCCTGCAGCGCTCGGCAATTCCAGTTACTTTCAGGAGCGGCCGGGCGCTGTTATACTGTCTGCATGATCGAAAGAACATCGCCCCAATCCGCAGCCGACATCTTCGCCCGGCTGGTCAATCGTCTGGCCGAGTGGATGATCGCGCACTGGTTGCTGATCGCCCTGGGATTTCTGGGGCTGTGGAATCTCCTGCCCTGGCTGGCTCCGGTGTTCATGCACTGGGGGTGGACATTGCCGGCAAAGGTGATCTATACGATATATGTATTCTTTTGCCACCAGTTGCCTCAGCGATCCTGGTTTCTGTTCGGCAAACAGTTCACCTACTCCTACCAGGACATCGTCTACGCTATACAGGGCAACTACGAGTACATGATTCCTCTGAAGATGCGGGCCTTCATCGGCAATGAGACGATGGGCTGGAAACTGGCCTGGTCGGACCGCATGGTGAGCTTCTACGGCGGATGGTTCTTGGTCGGGGTGGTGTACGCGGTGGTGCGCAAGCGCTGGCGGGGGTTCAGCCTGACGGTGGCGATCTTGCTGATGCTTCCGCTGGCGCTGGACGGCGGCACCCACATGCTCAGTGATCTGGGCGGACTGCGGACAGGTTTTCGCGAGAGTAATGCCTGGCTGGCTGCCCTGACCCATCATGCTTTTGCGCCGGAGTTCTATCAGGGCGACCAGTGGGGCTCGTTCAACAGTATTGCACGACTTGTGACCGGTCTCTTGGGCGCGTTGGGACTGATCGGATTTGCCTTTCCCTACATCGACAGAGCCCTGGAGCGGTAACCGGTCACGAGCTAGCCCTGCACCTGCCGGCGATGCGACCCCTCGCCCTCGTCAATTGCACCGTCTATACACCACGACAGTGCCTGGAAGAGGGTCTGGTTCTGATACAGGGTCGGGTGGTACGGGCGGTGGGATCCAGCCCGACCATCGCCCTGCCCCCGGACACTCTCCTCCTCGACCTGGAGGAAGGCTATGTCACGCCGGGGTTCATTGACCTGGCGCGGCGACCTTCCGGCCCTACCGCTGAGGCCGGTGTGACGGGCTACCTCACTTGGCTGGATGTGTGCACCGCGGCGGATCGGGAACGTTTGCGCAAGATCGCGGCGGTGAAACCCCGTGTCTTGGGAGGTGCGCGCTATTTGGGATTGCATGTCCACCTGGCCGAGGAGGGCGCACAGGTGCAGGAATGGCTGCCGCTGCTTCGGCAGGGTCGCCATGTGATCCGAATGCTGAGTGCGGAGCCGGCCACACCGGCCCAGATCCTCGAAGCAGCCCGCGCCGAGGGGATAAGGCTGGCAGAAAGGGGCGAGATGTCCGGTAGGGTTGGAGAATCGGGCCGGAGGCAGGCCCACCTGGAGGGTCTGACAACCGATGATCGCGGGTCCGGCCCGATCAGACTGCTCCCGGCAGGGCGTGCCGGAGCAGCGGTGGAAGTTCCCTCTTCCTGCTGTCTGGTGAGTGGTGTGGACGCGTCTCTTAGCCCGCAGGCTTTGGCAGAGTTACGCAGGGAAGCTCCGGATGTTTTTGTAACCTGTCTTGTGGCCGCGACGGAGACACCTGCCAAGTTGTTGGGGCTACCCTGTGGCCGCATAGCTGCCGGCATGGATGCCGACCTGGTAGGGTGGACACGGTGGGGTCGGGTGGCATGGGTAATGGTGGGCGGAAGGTTCGTGGTTCCGGCCAACCCACCAGGACATGTGGGAGCGTCTGCGGCGAGGTCGGCTGCTGGAGCTCGCCCGACGGCGTGGCGCATGGCAGTGGCACGGGTTGTTGCCTTCCTAATGCGCCGCCCGGAAACCGTCGAGGTCCAGTATCTGGCTGGAGATCCCGCCTATGGCCGACAAGGTATCGACCTCCGCTGGCGAATCCGAAGAGAGGAGAAGGAAGAACGTCTGACTATCGCGGTGGATGTCATGGAACACGGGGATGAAGAGACGCTGATCTGGCATGATAGATTCCCGCAGTTGTCAGGGGGGAAGCCGGACTTTCTCCGCAGCAAGGCCCATTGGCTGTTTGTGGTCTGGTTGCCGGGCGATCAGATGGTCTGTCTGCCCCTCTCGGCGTTGGCCGTCTGGTTCAGAAATGAGGAGCGCGAGTTCCTCAGAAAAGATAAAGAGCAGCACTGCATCCCTGTGGCCGCGCTACTCGAAGGCATCCCTCGAGCCCGTCGCATCCGGCTGCGTGCCGCTATGGCGCTATAGATAAAGTATGCCCCCTGTGCTTTACACACAGGGGGCTTTTTCTGATTATTACTTTGGCGAAAGAGCCGGATCATGCTGGAGCCGGTCGATGCACCAGACGTCACTCGAGGGCGTCGTAGCCCGGACCTTCGGAGAAGAAGTCGTAGTTGGCCTGGATGGCATCGGTCAGATCAACGACTTCGCCGCCGGAGGCCGTGACACGTTCTTTGGTACTCCAGGGGACGTACTCGACACCTGCCGGCATCTCGTAGTCGTCCGGCACGTCCTCTTCGGGGAAAATAGCCTCGTAGGGGCACTCAGGCACACAAGCGCCGCAATCGATACAGGTGTCCGGATCGATGAAGTACCAGGGCCATTCGCTTTCGGGGAAGCCCGGTACAATGCACTCGACAGGACACACTTCAACGCAAGCGCCGTCTCTTAGACATAGGGCGGTGATAATGTGAGTCATGTGCTTACTCTCCTTTTGCCTTCAACTCGTGATCGTCGTTGCTCACGGGTCAGAGGCAGATTGTTGAGAACTGAAGTGTCTGGGCGACGGAACAAGTTGGAGAATTTGTAACAGATAATCGCCGAGAGATCAAATCCTGATCAAGCCAGGAGAAATGAGAGGGTCTCCCACCCGGCGCGGGGGAGTTCAAGACCCTGGGCAAAGGGCTGCGCATCGGTTTCGTCGACCCGAATGGAGTCGGCCTGGACTCCATGCAGGTAGAGGCGTATCCGTGGGTAGGGGGGCACATAGTCACCCTCGCCGGAGCGGGTCAGGGTGAGCCGCCGTCCATCCTGTTGCAGGTGAAAACGGGTGAGGTGATAGGCCCCTCGGCGGTAGGCCAATGTCTCGCCGTCGTCCTCGTAGAGAAAGCTGACGCCGCTGCCTGCATAGAGGTGGAGTTCGCGGGGAGAAGTAGGGTGCTCGCCGCAGTACTGTTGCAGGGGAGCCAGCGGCAAGACGCTGCCGCTTCGGACATAGAGCGGGACCACGTCGAGCGGGGCAGAACGGCGTATCACCCGGTCGCCCTGAATGGGTTCATCGCTCCAGAAATCATACCAGAGGCCTGGCGGTAGGTGTAGGCGTCGCTGGTCTGTTTGGGGGGTGAGGACGGGGGCAACCAGAAGATGGTCGCCGAAGAACCACTGGTCGTCGAGGGTAAGGTAGTCGGGATGGCCGGGATTGGCGAACACAAGAGGCCGCATGATGGGCAGGCCCGTCTGACTACACTGCCAGAAGGCAGTATAAATGTAGGGCAGCAGGCGATAACGCCAGTTGATGTAGGTACGGGCGATTTCTTCCACCTTGCTGCCGAAGGACCAGGGCTCTTGTTGGGGGGTATGTTTGGCGGTATGGGTGCGATAGAAGGGGGTGAAGGCGGCCATGCTGATCCAGCGTGCGAACAGTTCGGGGGTCGGGGTGCCGGCGAAGCCGCCGACATCGGCTCCGGTGAAGGAGAGCCCCGAGAGTCCCAGGTTCATGAGCATGGCAGGGGTGAGGCGCAGATGTTCCCATTCGCTGACATTGTCACCCGTCCAGGAACTGGCGTAGCGCTGGATACCGGCATAGCCGGAACGGGTAAAGACCCAGTTGCGCCGATTCGGGCGCAGTCGGTTGAGGCCCTCGAAGGTGGCCCGCGCCATGAGCATGCCGTAGACGGAGTGTGCCTCGCGATGGTCTCCCCCGCGGCCTTCCAGATCGTGCTGCACGACGCTTGGGAAAGTGGTGCCGCCGAAGATGGTGGGCTCGTTCATGTCATTCCAGAAGCCATCGAAACCGTCTTCAACAAGACCGCGGTATTGCTCACCCCACCATCTGCGTACGCGAGGGTTGGTGAAATCGGGGAAGTAGCACTCCCCCGGCCATACCGGACCATGAAACAGGGTTCCGTCGGGTAGCTTGCAGAAAACGTCCTGCTCGATACCGTCGACACACACGCTGTAATTGGGATCCACCTTGATGCCGGGATCGATCATGCCCACGGCTTTGAAGCCCTGGCTGTGCAATTCGGCAATGAGACCGGGCGGATCGGGGAAGGCCTGGCGATTCCAGGTGAAGCAACGGAAGCCGTCCATGTAGTCGATGTCGAAATGGATGGCATCGCAGGGGATGCGGCGCCGCCGGAATTGCTCCGCGATGTCCCTTACGATTTCCGCGGTCTCGTAACTCCAGCGCGACTGGTGGTAGCCGAGCGCCCAGATAGGGGGCAGGTTCATGCGGCCGGTGAGGGCCGTGTACTGGTCCATGACCGCGGTCAGGTCTGGGCCGGCGCAGATGTCGACGCGCAGTTCGGGGCCGGTATTGGTGTATTGCAAATGATCAGGCCGCCGGTTGCCCAGATCGATGTTCCCGGTGTAGGTGGAATCGAAAAGCATACCCGTCGCCAATCCCCCGTAGAGTGTAACCAGGAAGGGGATGTTGATGTAGAGGGGATCTTCTCCGAAATGGTAGCTTTCGGGGTCCATGGTCGTGAGATGAAAGTGCCGACCGCGACAGGCCATAAGGCAGGCCCGCTCGCCCAGGCCATAGAGTTGGACGCCTTCCGGAAGCTGCTGTTGCCAGAGGACGCCGTCGGAACACCAGCCGACGGTGTCGACTTGTCCCATAAGCGGGCGGCCTTGGGGATCGAAGAAGCTCAAGCCGAAGGGATGACGCCGGATCTCGAGGGTGAAGCCGGGGGTTTGCAGGCGGATATGCTCTGTCGCTTCGGTGATCTCAACGGTGGTGGCAATGGGTTCGAGCACCGTGGCGTAGGAAAAGTAATCGGGCATGGGGGGGCCGGCGACCAAACGAAAGCGAACGATCTCGGGCGAGATGGCTTCGATGGTGCAATAGCCATGGGTACAGTGCAGGGCAAGGCCTCGCTCGGTGCGATGGACTTGCTGCACGTCGCCCACAGTCAGAAGCCCGTTGCCGGCTGCGGTGGTGTTCTGCAAAGGGGTGGGGATGGGAGTCAAGGCGCTGCGATAACGGGTCTGGTACCACACCCGCCGCGGCCGATAGAGCACGGTTCGTACGCTCTGTGCAAACCCCACGCGGCGGGCGCCCTCCCACAGCATGGCGAGGGTGCTAAGAATCTGGCCAAACATGGCGTTCACGCGGGTGTTGATCGGCGGTCTGGGCGCTCAGAAGTCGTAGTCCCCCAAATCGCCACCGCCGTCTTCGGCAAGGGAGGGCATAGCCTTTTCGATTTCCTCAGGCGATTGTCCTGACTCCAGACGGTCGATGACTTCGTTGAACTCGGGATCGTCGATCTCTTCCCCCAGCTCATTGCTCATCTGACGCATGAGCCGACCCAGGGCGCGGGGATCTTCCTCGTCCAGCCCGGCAAAGGTAGAGGGATCGGCCAGGGCTTCGAGACGCTCATCCTCGGAACGGAGGCGCGCGACGCGAGACACAAGTCGGCGCAGGCGTTGCCCCTGACACTGAGGGCACACAGGTGAGGCGTTGCTGGCGTCGGTGATGGTACGGAAAAAGAGGCTCACCTTGCGACGACAGTCGTAGCAGTAGTACTCGTAAATCGGCATTCTGCGACTCCTCCGATAGGGTATAGACATAGTATATGCTAAACTTAAGATAAGGCGAAACACCATCCTCACCAAGCAGGGCTGACGGCCCGATATTGCGATAATTCCGATTATGTCGAAATCAGTTTACGAGACAATGTCCCACGAGCATTTCGGTGTGCCCGATGAACCCCGGCCGATCGTGATGATCCTCTCCGGCCCCTCGGGGGTGGGCAAGGATTCCGCGCTGGATGCATTGGAACGGCTGGGGGTGGATTTCCACCGGGTCGTGACGGCGACCACGCGCCCACGGCGGCCCAACGAGGTGGACGGCCGCGACTATCATTTCGTGAGTCTGGCCCGCTTTGCCGAGATGATCGAGAACGATGAGTTGCTGGAATACGCGCTGGTCTATGGTGACTACAAGGGTGTGCCCAAGAGCGAGATCATCGAACCACTGCGCGCAAATCGCGATGTGATCATGCGGGTGGACGTACAGGGCGCGGAGACGATGGCGCGCAAACTACCAGGCGCGGTCACGGTCTTCCTCACCACCGCCACGGAGGAGGAGATGATCATGCGTCTGCGAGGACGGCATACCGATAGCGAGGAGCAGATAGCCATTCGCATCGCCTACGCGCGCAAGGAGCTGGAGGCGTTACCCAGGTTCAAGTACGCGGTGGTGAATCGTCATGACCAGTTGGAACGAACCGCGCGGGAGCTTTGGGCCATCCTCACGGCCGAACGCGCCCGCACGGATTACAAACGCGTGGAGATCGCCTGAGCCGCGGTTGTCCCCGTAGCGGCAGAGGCCAGATGGCTATGGCTGACATGTCCCGCCTGCGCTATGCAGAGGTTATCGTCCTTCTACCGATCGACCGTCGTCTGCAAGAGAAGGACGGGCTGGAAACCCTGGTCGACTTCCGGCCGGAGCATCAGACGTTCACCTACGGCATACCGCGCGAAAGCCAAGGGCTGTATTGCCGCGGGCAGGTGGTGTGGGTGCCCTTTGGGCGGGGTAAACAGCAGGGGGTGATCTACAGGCTGGGTGAGCGTACCGATGTAACAGCCAGGATCAAGCCATTGGGTGAGCCGGTGACGGCCGCAGCCGTGCTCACCGATATCCAACTGGAGTTGGCCCTGTGGATGAGCCGCGAGTATCTTGCCCCCTTGAGCGAGTGTGTACGGTTGATGTTGCCGCCGGGCTTTGGCGCCAGTGCCCAACTGGAGGTGGAGTATACACCCGGGGCACCGATCTATCCCGACGCACTGTCTCCGGCTCAGCAAGCTCTCATGCTCCACCTGCGTCGAGGGCCGATACTTCTGTCGGAATTGCGCAAGCTGGACCGGCGTCTGGTATCGGATGAGGTGCTGGGCGCGCTGCTGAAGAGTGGGCTGGTGCGCCTGCGGGAGCGGGTGAAAGGGGGGCGCCCCAAGGCCCGGACCGAACGCATGGTCAGGCTGAAGGTATCGGATGAGAAGCCGGTCGAGGCGCTGACACGGGTGGGTCGCCGATCGAAGCAGGCGGATATCCTGCTCTGGCTGGCCCGACACGAGGGGGCGGAGGAGGTGAAGGCGTTGCTGGCAGGGGTGGGATGTTCGCGAGCACCGCTGAAGCGGCTGGCCGAACAAGGTCTTGTCGAAATACGCGAAGACGGTCGGGTGATTCTTTCTGTGCCGGCCGCGGAGGTACCGCAGGTGGTGCTGGAGATACGCGGCTCGGCAAAGTATCGTGCAGGGCTGGAGGCGCTGGCCCAGGCTGCAGACAAGACCCTGCCTGCCAGCTATCTCCGACAGAGCCATGGTCTGGACGGAGCGGCGCTGAAGAGGCTGGCCGAGGCCGGGATCGTGACCCTGGAAGATGTGCCGGTATGGCGCGATCCGTTGGCGGGGCGGGAGTTTGCGCGGGACGTGCCCCCTCGATTGACGCAAGATCAGGCGAAGGCGTGGGAGCAGATCGCGGCGGGACTGGAGCGCTGGCTTGGCCGGCCGGGCCGGGCTGCTCAGGCAGAGGGGGCACCACCGGTGTATCTGCTACACGGTGTTACGGGTAGCGGTAAGACGGAGCTGTATCTGCGGGCGCTGCAATGGGCGGTGGAGTGCGGCCGGCAAGGGATCGTCCTGGTGCCGGAGATCAGCCTGACGCCGCAGACGGTACGGCGTTTCGCGTCCCGGTTCCCCGGTCGGGTAGCGGTGGTCCACTCGCGGCTGTCGGACGGGGAACGGTATGATACGTGGCAACGGGCGCGGCGGGGAGAGATCGATGTGGTGGTGGGTTCCCGGTCGGCGCTGTTCACCCCCTTTCCTGCCCTGGGCGTGGTGGTGGTCGATGAAGAGCATGATACGGCCTACAAGCAGATGCGTACGCCCCGCTATCATGCTCGCGAGGCGGCTATTACGCTCGCCGGGCTGTGCGGTGCAGTGACGTTGCTGGGGTCGGCCACGCCCGCTCTGGAAAGTCGTTACAGAGCGGAAAAGGGCCGCTATGTGTTGCTCACATTGCCGCGACGTATCATGGGCCACGGGGCCGCGAAGCAGGCGGGGGAGGGGGCGGCCGCGCCGGTGGCGATGCAGGAGTTACCACCGGTGACGGTGGTGGATATGCGGAGGGAGTTGCGCGAGGGCAATCGCTCGATGTTTTCGCGAGCGCTGAAGGCTTCGCTGCAGCGGGTGCTGGCGCGCGGGGAGCAGGCGATTCTCTTTCTCAATCGTCGCGGGGCGGCGACGTATGTGTTTTGCCGCGATTGCGGCTATGTGCTGGCGTGCCCGCGCTGTTCGATTCCCCTCACGCATCATCGAGGAGACGTGCTGATCTGTCATCACTGTAACTATCGCACGAGCAGGCCGCGGGTGTGTCCGACGTGTGGTAGCCGCCGATTTCGCGAGTTTGGTGCGGGAACACAGCGGCTTATCGAAGCGCTACAGGCGGAGTTTCCCCAGGCACGCCCGTTGCGTTGGGACAGGGATACCACGGGGGGCAAAAGCAGTCACGAGGCAATCCTGCAGGATTTTGTCGAGCATCGCGCCGACGTGCTGGTGGGAACGCAGATGATCGCCAAGGGTTTGGATCTACCGTTGGTAACACTGGTGGGGGTGCTGAATGCGGATGTAGGACTGTTTCTGCCGGATTTCCGGGCCGGCGAGAGGGTGTTTCAGGTGTTGACGCAGGTGGCAGGGCGTGCAGGGCGGTCGGCCCTGGGCGGTGAGGTGATTTTCCAGACCTACCACCCAGACCATCCCGCGATATTGGCGGCCAGTCGACACGATTATCAGGCGTTTTATCATCATGAGATGCGCTTTCGGCAGGAGCAGGCATATCCTCCCTTTGCGCGACTGACGCGCCTAGTCTATGTGGACAGCAATGAGGAACGATGTGAGCGCGAGTGCCGGCGGGTGGCTGAGGCGCTTCAGCGCCGCGCGCAAGCGTTGTGGGGTCGAGAGCTGGATATGGTCGGTCCGGCTCCGGCGTTTTTCCGCCGCGAACGCAATCGCTTTCGCTGGCATCTGATGTTCCGCGGGGAGGATCCTGCGGCGCTGCTGGCCGGGGTGAAGCTGACGCCCAATTGGCGTATCGATGTAGACCCGGTGGATGTGTTGTAAGAGGGGCTTCTGCCTGAATGGCGATTTGTCTTTCCCGCCAAGAGGTGATAAAAGAGTACCGAATTCTTCCCCTTTTCCAAGGCGGGCAGTCTGGTCGATGACATCGAGTAAGGCTATGGCGGACCAGAGCCGCGTTGGTGTCCGTCCCCCACTCAAGGAGTAGATACGATTATGGCTTACGCTCATACCAACTCCAAAGGCGTGACCTATTACCTGCACAGCCGCGAGGCTACCCTCAAGGGAGGCCGCAAGCAAACCCTCTACTTTTTTGCCAAGCAGGTAAAGGAAGGCGCTCTGGACTCGGTACCGGCAGGCTATGTGGTTGCCGAAAGCAAGAACGGTCTGCCTATCCTGAAGAAGAGTAGCTGAGTCCATTATCTTGAAGGACAGGACCCCAGCGGCATGAAGGGTCGCTGGGGTTTCCTGTCATGTTCGGGTTTGAGAAGGGGTGGGGAATCTGTGCTACAATGCGGGCATGAGTGAGAACCACGACCAACGACCTCAACTCGATGCCGAACGCATGGCGCTGGCGAGGGCACGTGCCCGCGAAAATCGTCGGCTCATTCCGTTGGATCTGGGGCTCTCGGCCGGCTACTTTGTCTTGTGGTGGCTCCTGGTTCACGAGCCGCTGATCCGGTGGCTCGATACGACTTTGGCATCGTTTACACCCCGCCTGTTGGTGTATGTAGGTCTCTTTGGCCTGGGGGCCGTGGTGGTCGATCTGCCTTTGGAGGCCTATCGGTATCGCCGAGCAGTCCACTACGGTCTCTCGGTGCAGAGCTGGAGGGAGTGGTTTGTCGATGTGCTCAAGGGTTTGGTGGTGGGGGCGATTCTTGGCGGCATCTTAGTACTCGTGCTTTACTATTTCCTGCAGCACTATCCGGCTACCTGGTGGCTGTGGATGGGCCTGGTGTATCTCCTGTTTACGGTCATCCTGGCCCAACTGGCTCCCGTATTGATTATGCCTCTTTTCCTCAAGTTTACCCCCTATGAGGAGGATGAGCTGTCTGCCCGGTTGCGGTCGTTAGCCGGAGAGGCAGGCACGCAGGTACGCGGGGTGTTCCGCACAAATCTCTCCAGCAAGACGACTGCGGCCAATGCCTGGCTCAGCGGCCTGGGCCGAACGCGCCGCATTGTTCTGGGAGACACGCTGCTGGAGCACTACACACCCGATGAGATCGTGTCGGTTTTCGCCCATGAGCTGGGCCATCATGTCCACCGGGATATCTGGCACAGTATTGTGCTGGCCACGCTGGTCAATCTGGCCGGTTTTGCCGTGGCCGGTGTGCTGATGCGGTGGGCGGTGGGGCGGTACGGATTCGCAGGGCCGGGAGATCTGCGGGCGTTTCCCTGGCTGGTTGTTTCCCTGGCTCTGTTTGCTTTTCTTACGTCTCCCCTGCTGAATGCCTACTCGCGTGGCCGTGAGTGGGCAGCAGACCGGTACGCCTACCGGCATGGGCCCGGCGCTCGGGCTTTTGCCGACGCGCTGACGCGCCTGACGAATCAGAATCTGGCCGATCCTGAGCCTCCACGCTGGCAGGTGTTCTTGTTCTATAGTCATCCACCAGCGCTGGAACGTATCCAGAGCGCGAATCAGTTTGCTGTTTCTCAATCTCGTACACGCTAGTCTGTTGAATCATGTCAGCCATTGTTGAATCTGTCCCCAATTTCTCCGAAGGACGACGGCCGGACGTCATCGCCGCCATTGTCGAAGCCTATAACAGTGTCAATGGTGCACGCGTCATCGATTACTCCTCCGACGCAGACCACAACCGCAGTGTCGTAACCCTGGTGGGATCGCCCGAGGCGGTGAGCGAGGCCCTTTTCAGGGGCATCGCCAAAGCGGCAGAGTTGATCGATATGACGGTGCACCGGGGTGAGCATCCGCGCATCGGTGCCACGGATGTGGTTCCTTTCGTGCCGATTCGCGATATCACGATGGAGGAATGCGTGGAGCTGGCCAAAGCTCTGGCCCGGCGAGTGAGTGAAGAATTGGGCATCCCCACGTATCTCTACTACCGGGCGGCTCAGCGTCCCGATCGCGAGGTACTGGCCAACATCCGCAAGGGGGAGTATGAGGGGCTGAAAGCTGCGTTGGAGGCAGGCGATCCGGACCGTCTGCCCGATTTCGGGCCCCCCAAGCTGGGGACGGCGGGTGCCACGGTCATTGGCGCACGTCCGCCGCTGATTGCGTACAACATCTATCTGACTACGGATGATGTGTCTATCGCCAAGAAAATCGCCAAGGCTATCCGGCATTCTTCCGGCGGCATGCGCTACCTGCAGGCGATGGGGCTGCTCGTGGAAGGGAAGGCGCAGGTTTCGATGAATTTTCTCGACTATACGCGCACGCCGCTGTACCGTGTCACAGAGCTCATTCGCAGGGAAGCCCAACGCTACGGGGTTACCATCCACAGCGCCGAACTTATCGGTCTGATTCCCGAACAGGCGTTGCTCGATGCCGCCCAGTGGTACCTGCAACTGGACAATCTGAAGCCTGAGAGTATTCTGGAATGGCATATCAGGTAGCGGATTGATGTATCGTGCTGTATCTCATTGACGGACATAACCTCATCGGCAGCGGGAGGGTGCCGGGCGTGCACCTGGCGCAGGAGGATGACGAGTATCGTCTGGTGCAATGGCTGCGTGCCCGGCAGCCGAAGCTGGCAGCGCAAATGGTGGTGGTGTTCGACGGGGGGATTCCGGGCGGATGGTCGCCGGCACTTTCGGGTGGAGGCGTCCGGGTGTTCTTTGCGGCGCAGCATCACGCCCGCGCGGATCGCATTATCCTGGACCGGGTGAAGCAGGTGCCGCTAAAGCGCGAGGTGACGGTGGTAAGCGATGACCGGGTGTTGCGTGAGGCAGTGGAAGCCGCAGGGGCACGGGTGATGCGTACAGCCGAGTTTGTACAGAAGCTGGAAAGGCGGCGACAACACCGCAAACGGCCCCGTGCCGGCAGCCCACGGCCGGAGCCTAGGTTGTCAGAGGCGGAAGTGGAAGCCTGGTTGCGGCTGTTCGAGGGAGGGCGTGAGGATGGGTGAGTTTTGTGGGCAGCGGAGATGCGGCCAGGCCCGCAGGGGCGCCCGCCCCTGACCCCAGACGCCAGGCCCCACTCTCCCCTATCCCCCTACGTTGCTGTCAGGATGTCCGCCTCAGCCGGCGGCTGCTCTGCTGTTCCTCGGGGAGAGCAGCGGCGACCTGGAGGAGCGGGCCGGCGGGAAGGCAAAAGGCGGGCCTGGCGTCTGGGGTGCCGCCCGCTACGCGGGCGGCCGGGCCTGGCCGCCTGCACGCAGAATTCGTACCTCCACCCCATTCGTGGCATAATCAATCCGGGCTCCAGGTACAGCCGGTCCGCGAGCGCTGATGCCGTCGACGAGCCTCTTTGCATTCCTGGCGACCTACAAATCAACCCTTGAAGGCACCTTTCACTCATGTCTCGTCTAAGCACCGAACAGGTCAAACACGTGGCCGAACTGGCCAAACTCCACCTTAGCGACGAGGAAATCCAGCTCTACGCCGCTCAGCTTTCGGCCGTCCTCGACTACGCTGCCCAGCTTCAGGAAGTCGACACCTCCCACGTGCCTCCGACGGCCACCGTCTTGCCTTTGCGCAGCATCATGCGCG
>RFJM01000059.1 GCA_003694905.1 Caldilineae bacterium | reverse complement strand
GTGTTCAGGTATGCGGACAGGCTCGAAAGCCTGTCCCACATGCAGGTCTGCCCCAGAAGCTGACACCCCGGCCGCCTGTCTCGTTGGCCGACGCCGCAGATGCGGGGGCGCTCCCCTGCACCCCACTTGCAGGGGGGAAACCCTTACCAGCCCGGCGCATCGGCTGGGCCGTTTTGAAGCGCCCCCCAGGAGAGCAGCATTTGGTCAATCCCCAGGCGGCCTGTATAATTAGTCAACGACATCTTCTTCCCCGACTCTCTCAAGGAGGTAGGATATCGTCAGACAGGTGAATGAAATATGGTGCGCGTTTGGCGGGAACGCGCCGTCACTCCCGTGACAGGTGCTCAGAGCACATTCCGCATGCCTCGTTTCTTGCTTTGCCTGTATCGCTTGCTGGGCGGTTTTGGCGGTAATGCCCGCAGGCGGGATGTCCAAGGGCGCAGAGGCCACGGTAGACGCGGGGAGAGTATCTCCGGCTACCGGCGCCCGGCCCCGACCTGACGACCGAACAGTTCTGCCAGCAAGAGATACATTCCAACAATCCCTTCATAGGAGTCTCTACTCATGGCCACTGTAACGTACGAACATGTCACCAAGCGCTGGGGCGATGTCGTCGCCGTTAACGATCTGACCCTGGAAATCCAGGACAAGGAGTTCATGGTCTACGTCGGACCTTCGGGCTGTGGCAAGTCCACGTCCCTGCGTCTACTGGCAGGGCTGGAAGAAGTCACCGAAGGTATCATCAAGATCGGCGACCGGGTAGTCAACGATGTTCCGCCCAAGGACCGCGACATCGCCATGGTGTTCCAGTCTTACGCGCTTTATCCCCACATGAGCGTGTATGACAACATGGCCTTCGGTCTGAAGCTGCGCAAGACCCCCAAGGCCGAAATCGACAAGAAGGTCAAGGAAGCGGCCGAATTGCTCGGCATCAGCCAGTTGCTGGATCGCAAGCCTAAGGCGTTGTCGGGTGGTCAGCGACAGCGCGTGGCCGTGGGCCGCGCCATCGTGCGCAATCCCCAGGTCTTCCTCTTCGACGAGCCCCTATCCAATCTGGACGCCAAGTTGCGCGTCGAGACCCGCGCCAACATTTCACGCCTGCACCAGCAGCTGGGCACCACCTTCATCTACGTGACGCATGACCAGGTGGAGGCCATGACCATGGCCGACCGCATCGCCGTGCTCAAGGATGGTGTGTTGCAGCAGGTAGATACCCCCCAGCATCTCTACGATCATCCGGGCAATGTCTTCGTGGCAGGCTTCATCGGCAGCCCCTCCATGAATTTCTTCGATGCCACCGTGGTAGAGGAGGCCGATACCGGCAAATTCTACATCGACGGCGGTTCCTTCCGTCTGGCCGTGCCCGACAGCAAGGTGGAGCCCCTGCGCCCTTACAAGGGCCAGCAGATCATCTTCGGCATCCGCCCCGAAGACATCCATGCTTACGAGTTCACCCCGCCCGGCGTGGTGCCCGCGGAACTCGACGCCGAAGTGGACGTGACCGAGCTGATGGGGAACGAGATCTTCATCTACGGTCTGACAGGTGGCCGCCAGTTCATCGCCCGCGTCGATCCTCGTACCCGAGCTCACTCCGGCGAGACAATGCGTTTCAACGTGAACATGGAAAACATGCACGCTTTCGATCCCTCCAGCGAAAACGCCATTCTGTGAGCTCGAAGCCTACGTCGCCGTCAAGGGGGATGGGCGATTGTCGTCCATCCCTCTTCTTCTTTTGTCTGGCCGACGGCAATCGGTTTGAACCGGCGCCGCGGCTCGATGGTCCCCCCGTCGGTGCGGCAAGGCTCTTCATCACGATCTGCAAGCGTCGCACGAAACAGACAGGACGCAAGCGTACAGTTCGTAGCCTCTTTGGGAACTCGCCACGAAAGCCAGCACCGCACAGGGTGACCGCCCCTACTATGATGCCCAGCAAACAAAAAAGCCATGATTACCGATCACAACGTCTACAAAGACCTTATCCAGAAGAACGAAAGCAAGATCGTCCTCCTCGTTATGGACGGCCTGGGAGGGTTGCCCCTCGACACCACCGGCCTCACCGAACTGGAGAGCGCCTATACGCCCAACCTCGACCGCCTGGCTCGCGAGGGAAGCTGCGGCCGCTCCATCCCCGTGCGGCCGGGCATCACTCCCGGCTCCGGACCGGCTCACCTCAGCCTCTTCAGCTATGATCCGGTGCGCTTCGACATCGGCCGGGGTGTGTTGGAAGCTTTGGGTATCGGTTTTGAACTGGGGCCGAACGACCTGGCCGCTCGCGGCAACTTTGCCACGGTGGATGCCGACGGGTTGATCCTCGACCGCCGCGCAGGTCGCATCTCCACAGAAGAATGCGTTCGGCTGTGTGAAAAGCTCCAGGCCAATACGAGCCTGGAGGACGAAGGCTATGACGTGTTCGTACGTCCGGTTAAGGAACACCGCTTTGTGCTGGTAATACGAGGTGCCGGCCTGGGGGGCGAACTGACCGAGACAGATCCCCTGGTTACCGGCAAGCCGCCGCTCGCGGTGCGCGACGAAAGCGGGACGCCGGAAGGCGCGCACACCGCGGCGCTGGTCAACAAGTGGATCGACCAAGCGCGCGCGGTGCTGAAAGACGAGCCGCGCGCCAATTCCCTCAATCTACGCGGGCTGGCCAAGGATCCCGGGTTACCTAGCTTCGCAGCCATGTACGGCATGCGGGCTGCGGCTATTGCCGTCTATCCTATGTACAAAGGGGTAGCCCGACTGGTCGGCATGGAGGTCATACCCTTTGAGGGCGACCGACCCCACCATGAGATCGCGGCCCTGGCCAGGGTCTGGAATGACTACGACTTCTTCTTCATCCACATCAAGAAGACGGACAGTTACGGCGAAGATGGCAATTTCGAGGCCAAAGTGCACGAGATCGAAGCCGTCGATGCCGTCGTACCTGATATCCTGGCGCTTAAGCCCGACGTCTTGATCGTTACCGGCGATCACAGCACACCGGCCAGGTTGCGCAGCCATTCCTATCATCCCGTTCCAACCCTCTTCTGGGGTCCGAACGTAATGCCGGATAGTGTCGAGACCTTCGGGGAACGCGCTTGCGAAAGAGGCGCGTTGGGGATCTTTCATGCCACAGAAATGGTGCCCTGGGCACTGGGCTACAGCGATCGCCTGGCACGTTTCGGGGCTTGAACTCATACCGGCCCCCCTCTAGCTTGACGCTCCGAGCCGGGGGCCGGCATCTGCCCGGCAGCATATGTGAGCGTGGCACTGTCGCCGTCCCATCGACGGGGTTTGTGCCTTTCGGCCTGCAGGCCGAATCCGGCACGCGACCTTCTCTACCTGTGGCGACAAGCCAGGACGGTTCATTTGGGCCGGGAGATAGGTTGGCACTTTTCCCTACGGGTAGCCGCCCAACCAGGTTGGGCGGCGCCGAAAAGTAGCCTGGCGCCCTATTGTGACGGCCAACGTGGTTGGCCTGCTACCCAAGCGTGCCAACAAGTTCATGAACCATCCCGTGGTTCCAACCCGACAACCTTCCTGGGAATTCCCAGGACCACCCGCGGGCAGAGACATGCTTCGTCTCTGAGACGGACAGGAAGATCGGTTGCAACCCACCATCGCTGCGACTTGACCACTCAGATGCTGGTGAGGCATAATGCTTGCCTGCTGTTAAGGTGCCTTAAATGCAATTTGTCCTTTGCAGCAAGCCCGGTTGTCAAGGATTATCCATGAACGAACTCGTCGTCTTCGCAATCCTGCTCATCCTCACGCTCGCCTTTGCCTTCCTCAACGGCTTTCATGATGCGGCCAATGTGGTAGCCACCATGATCGCTTCTCGCGCGCTGTCGCCCCGTCT
>RFJM01000466.1 GCA_003694905.1 Caldilineae bacterium | reverse complement strand
GTCATCGGCCCTCAGATCCTCATCACCAAGACCCCCGACTTCCAGCAGGTCGTCAGCGGTGGCACCGTCACCTTCACCATCCAGGTCACCAACACCGGCGACGTCACCCTCACCAATGTCAGTGTAACCGACGCTCTGGCGCCGAATTGCAATAAGAATCTGGGAACCATGGCCCCCGGCGCCACCACGAGCTACCAGTGTACCCGCACCAACGTATTGCTCAACTTCACCAACGTGGCCATCGTCACGGGCTTCCCACCCATTGGCAGCCCCGTTGGGGACAGCGACGACGCCGTCGTTCAGGTAAGCGAGCCCTCGCCTACACCTACTCCGACACCGACGGCGACACAGACGAGTACACCCACCCTGACACCCACGCCTACACCGACCTCACTACCTTCGGCTACACCGACTCCGACGACCAGCCCATCTCCCTCACCTACACCGACCGCCAGCGCATCGCCCTCGGCTACACCGACCGCATCCCCCACACACACGCCCACTCTGTCGCCCACGGTCACGCCCTCGCAAACACCTACCCTCAGCCCCACACCGACCTCTACGCCCCCCGCGTGTCAATCCATCGACCCCTTCGAGCCCAACGACACGCCGGGCTCGGCCACGCCGCTGACCCCCGATGGCACCACCTGGCATCTTGACTTCGGCCAGACCAATGACCAGGACTGGTTCGTCTTCCAGGCCGAGGCAGGCATCACCTACACCATGACCACGTCGAACCTCCAGGGCGCCGACACCATCATGTTCCTATTCGATCACGCCACCAGCAACGAGAGTGATGCGATTGCCTCCAACGATGACTTCGGTGCCACGCTCGCCAGTCAGATTGCGTTCACAGCCCCGTCCGATGGCACCTACTACTTCATGGTGCGTGACTTCTTCCACCGCGGTGACTGCCGCTCCTACGATCTCACCTTCGTACGGGACTACAAACACTACTGGCCGATCATCATCCGCCCGCAACCTCAGGCTTCACCTACACCCACACCGACGCGAACACCTACCCTCACACCCACCCACACACCGACTCGCACACCCACACCCTTCTTAACCCCCACCCCGACACCTACACCGGTTCCCATCGAGACACCCGTCATCATTCAGAAGCTGGCCCATCCCAAGGAAATCGCGGTCAATCCCCTCACCAACCGCATCTACGTCAGCGTCCGTGACGGCCAATCCGTCTATGTCATCGACGGCTTCAGCAACTCGATCATCGCCAAGATCCCGGTCTGCCGTGAACCCTTCGGCATTGATGTCAACAAGATGACCAACAAGGTCTACGTCGCCTGCTTTGCCGATGGGGCCGTCGCCGTCATCAACGGCAACAATAACACCGTGATGAAGACGTTCGGCGTCGGACCGGAGCCCACATATGTGGACATCAATGAGCTCACCAACCGCATCTACGTGGTCACGCACGGCAACAACGGCCTGGTCGAGATCCACGGCGGCCTCGATACGGTGAATCGCGTCTCGGGTGCGGGCGCGGGTGCCTTCGGTGTGGCCGTCAACCACAACCTCAACCGCATCTATGTGACCAACCGCGACGTCGGCACCATCTCCACCTTCGACGGCGTGACCATGAGCCGCATCTCCGACCAGACTGTGGATCCGGGCGGCGACCGGCCGCATCCCTTCGGCCTGGGCTTCAACCCTGTGACCAACCGGCTGTACGTCAGCTATACCGAAGGCGGCCTCCTCATCAAGGTCGCGGTCTATCAGGCTACCGCCTCAGGTCTCACCCGCATCGGCACCTTGACCGTACCCGAAGGCGGCAAGGACGGCCCCGGTGAGTTGGGTGTCCACGTGGCCAAGAACCACATCTTCGTCCCCAACACCGCATCCAACTCGCTCACCATCATCAACGGCGCCACCAACACCATCATCACAACCATCCCCTTGGGCCAGGGGCCCTTCGGTATCGGTGTCAACCCGGCCACCAACCTGGTCTACGTCGGCGCCAAGATCAGCAACGACCTCTGGGTCGTGCCCGACCACTACTGATCGCCCTTCTCCCCGGCCGGTGCTGTCGCACGCGCATCGGCCGGGGCCTCACTGTACTCGCCTCGCATCTCAGGCAGGGTCCGCGGACTCTGCCTTTTTCATGCCGGCCTGGTATCATTGGGGACTATCGACTTGCTCCCCCTCCACTCATTGCGAAACACATCTCCCTCCACCTTTATGTCCACGATCAACATTGTCGGTCTCGGACCTGGCGATCCGGAACTCATCACCCGCAAGGCGTGGGCCCTCCTGACCGGCGCTCCAGAAGTACGCGTGCGCACGCTGCATCACCCGGCCGTGCCCGTGCTCGCCCGGCACACGCAGATCAAAAGCTACGACTATCTCTACGAGCAGCACCACGATTTCGACAGCGTCTACGCCGCCATCGCCGGCGACATCGTAGCTCGAGCAGAGCGCGGCCAGGACGTCGTGTACGCGGTTCCGGGCGATCCAGGCGTCGCCGAAGCCACCACCCAGGCCATACGCCGTCTGGCGTCCGACCGATCCATCTCCTGCGCCGTGCATCCCGGCGTGAGTTTCATCGAGCCCACCTTTGCCGCCCTGGGTGAGGACCCCATCCGCGGTGTCGAGTTCGTCGATGCCACCACCCTGGCCCATGCCCACCATCCTCCCGGCTCACCGCAACACGGCCTGCTGGTTGCTCAGCTCTACAGCCGCTATCTGGCAAGCGATGTCAAGCTCACCCTGATGAATGCCTATCCCGACGAACATCCGGTGACCCTGGTCTCCGGCGCAGGCACTCCCGACCTTCGACTCAAGACCCTTCCCCTCTACGAGCTCGACCGTCACGACGTATTTGGCGACATGACCACGCTCTGGGTGCCGCCCCTTGCCCGCCCCGGCGGCTACGACGCGCTTCAGGAGGTCATCGCCCATCTGCGCGCGCCGGACGGCTGCCCTTGGGACCGCGAGCAAACCCACGAGAGCCTGCGCCCCTACCTCCTGGAAGAAACCTACGAAGTGCTCGAAGCCCTTGATCGCGACGATGCCGCCGCACTGGCCGAGGAATTGGGCGATCTCCTCATCCAGGTTGCGCTCCACGTGCAGATTGCGACAGAGGAGGGTGCCTTCAAGCTGCCGGATGTCATCGGCCATGTTGTCGAGAAGCTCATCCGCCGCCATCCCCACGTCTTTGCCGATGTGCAGGTAGCGGATGCCGAGGAAGTCACCCGCAACTGGGAAGCCATCAAAGAACAGGAGCGGCAGCAGGCCCGCACAGAAGGCGAAACCACCCGCGCCACGCTGCTGGACGGCATCCCGCGGGCATTGCCGGCCCTGGCCCTGGCCCAGAGCTACGTCGAGCGCCTGCATCGTGTGGGCTATCCCCTGCCGGCAGCTCACCCGCTCGACGAGCGCGAACTGGGGCAGCGCCTGCTGGCTCTGGTCGAAGAAGCCCAGGCAGCCGGACTCAACGCCGAAGCAGCCTTACGCCAGACCTGCGCAGCGCTGCGCCGGCGCCTGCGCGCGGTCGAAGCCGCCGCGCCCGAGGCCTCCTTGCTGGATCTAGAGCGCAGCCGCCAGCGTGAGCTGTGGCTGGCCCATCCCCTGTGGAGCGACTCCCCCTCTGCTCAACCTGACTCCTGAACCCCGGCATCATACCCTCCCATGCAACTCGACACCTACTACCTCGTTCTCCTCCGCCGCGGCCCGCGAGCCGACGAATACACCGGTGATACACTCGCGCGCCTGCAGCAGGCCCATCTCGACCATCTCGCCCGCCTGCACGCGCGCGGCCATGCCCTGGTAGCCGGGCCGTTCGATGTCGGCCCTCGGGATCCCCTGCGCGGCATGATCATTTTCTCCGGCACGCTGGCGCGAGAGGAGGTGGAGGAGCTGGTCCATGCCGATCCTTCCGTCCGGGCGGGTCGTTTGCAAGTGCAGGTGCTCAAGTGGTATACGGAGCGAGATGCATTCCGCTGGCCCGGCGCCCGCAGTTGAGCCGCCTGGCTGCATCGTAGGGCCGGGGCTCAGTTATCGGGTGCACCCTCGGCAATCCATCGCACGATCAGAGCGATCTGCTCGTCCGAAAGGAAAGGTGGGCCGTCGAAAGGCATGCGCGGGAGCGCCTCGCCTTTGATTCGGCGGACAAGCTCGCTTCCCTCCGGGTCCCCCGGAACGATGACCGCACGATAGGTCCCGCCTTGTAAGACATGGTCGTACGAATCGAGCCGCAGGCCACGGGGCGGCTTGTCACCGGAGTGACACTTGATACAGCGCTCGTTGAAGATGGGCTGGATGTCGGCCGCAAAGCTGGGAGCAGACCGTTCCGCCGCCTCTTCGGGCGTGGCTGTTGCGGTGGGAGCAGGCGTTGCAGTGGGGACCGGGGTGGGGG
>RFJM01000465.1 GCA_003694905.1 Caldilineae bacterium | reverse complement strand
GGCGGCTGTGCCTGCCCTGGAACGGCCCATGGGACTATTCCACCACCTATTACCGAAAGGACGTCTGGCGCGTGCTGCGCATCTTCTGGGTGCCGGACAAATTCCCCTACCCTGATAGGGAGACCCTGCGCTTGGATGCCAAGGCTCCGCTGGTCACCTTGTATCCGCAGGCCGCACCGGCCGATGCGCCGCCTGCCCCGGCAGCACGCTTTGCGCTGACCGACGGGGAGTGGTGGGCGCAGCACATCGCCGGCAAAGCGTTCCGCATCCAGGTTGGGAGCCAGACCCTGGACGCTGGTAGCGCCCCGCAGGTGCGCTTTCGCGCTGCTTTTTGGCGGCCGGGAAGTTGGGTGGGCATCACCGAAACGGACGACATCCTGCTGCTGGACGGTATCTCCCGCCTGGAGCCAACGCCGGAAGGCGGTCTGACCTTTGCAGGCGGGGATGAAAAGCACGGGCCGCGGCTGAAGATTTGCCTCGATAGCCGCGGCGTTGCAGGTAGCACTGAGTGCGTCGTATGGGACGGGATGTACCTGCGCTTTTACCGCCTCACCCCTACGGGTGCCCGCGAGTGGCATGTAGACCAGGCTCCCCCACGGGTCGCCCTCGCTCCTGTGGGCTGACAGGATGGGCTGGCAAAGACGGAAACATACACCCCTGCCCTCACCCCCACGCTGGTCGCCGAGCAGGGGTGGGTTGTGGTCAACGTGGACTATCGCCTGACCTCCGATCAAGTGACGTTTGCCTCCGGTACGATGGGCTGCCCAACCCCTTGGGCCAGCGAGCCGATAGACCCCAACAAGGTGGCCTGGTACGAGGAGAACCTGCAAGACGTGGCAATTGAGTCCCGTGTTCAATGATAGAATCAACCAGACTTTTCAAGGAGGGATTACGGACACCCGGTGAGCACCGTCTTGGTCTGGGGCTTTGCCGAGGAGGAGCTGGGGTTTCGTGACCGGGACGGGACCACCTATCCGCCGACCGGGGCTTTTCCCGAGGGACGCATCAGCACGGTGCACGACGATCTCACCTATGCGCTGGCGATTGCCGCCGGCTTTACCATCACCGACAGTCACACCCTGCGCATCTGGGACCAGTTGGTAGATTCAGAGGTGTTGCCGAGCACGCCGATCTCGTACACCTACGGCAACGCCGGCTTTTACGATCCCCCCAACCCGCTCGTGGCCTGTATCGGCAAAAACCACGCCCGCCAGATTTGGCCCACCGGGCACTTTGACCCGGCCACCTCCGCCGTCACCTCCCGCTTCGGCCCCTACTCGCCCTTCTTCCACTTCCCCCACCTGAACGGCGCCGACTTGAACGCCCTGCGCGCCTGGGCCTGGGGAGAGACCGATACGCTGGTGGGGTACGAGGCGTACGCCTGGGGCCGATGGAGCGATTTCACCCTAATGCAGGCCGTGCAGAACAACGGATGCGTCATCACCCGCACGGTAACGATCAGCATGCCCGTGCCGGCCGGCTCGTTGGAGGCCTTTGCCACCTACCTGCACACCCTGGGCGACGCCTACTCCCACGCCGACTGTCTGAGCGCGCTGGCGGCCCAGACGCCTCCCGCCCCCTGGGGCACCCACACCGTGCCCGCCCTGGGCGACCCCAGCCTCTATGCCTGCGACTACAACCCCACCAGCCCGCAGAACGACGACGCCCACGGGCGCGAGTTTGGCAGCGTCTACACCGACACCGAACGGACCATCGCCGCCGCCCGTGCCATCTACGCCGAGCTATCGGCCCGCAGCCTGGCACGGGAGGGGGTCTATGTGCCGCTCGCGCTGACGACGACCTTGCGAGTGTATTTACCCCTTGTGCTACACCAATGAGCAACCGGAAAAGCGCCGCCCAGCCCCGTGTAGAGCCGACGCCCTCCCTTGCACTGCACTTTTCTCCAGCTGAACAGGCTGCTCCGTCCCGTCCAGGATGGCAAACAGGTCGGGATAAGCCGCCTTCGCTTCCCTCAGATTCTTCCCCTCCCCCCGCTCCGGCGGGTCCGGCCATTCCGGTTCCCCCTCGCTAACCCGGCGCAGCACGGCCAGAATCCGCCGCCCATTCCGACTCACCAAGGTTGTTGGCTAAGATGACAAAACAGAAGAGCGATCGGTGTCATTGCGAGCCTGCCCCGAGCCTGCCGAGAGATGCGCTTCCGACGGACACGGTCGCAAAGGGCATCCCCGTACGGCTTGACCTTTTGCCCCTATGGGGGTACAATGTGACCGAGCGGTCACATAAAAGGGTGCCAACCTATGCCCAAGCCGACCTTCTTCAACCTGCCGGCCGAGAAGCAGGAGCAGATTTTCCGGGCCGCGGTGGCGGAGTTCGCCGCCCATCCCTACGCGGCCGCGGCGATAAACCGCATCGTGGCCCGTGCGGGCATCGCCAAGGGGAGTTTCTACCAGTACTTCCACGACAAGAAGGACCTCTTCCTCTACTGCCTGCAACGCATCGGGGAGGAGAAGATGGCCTACCTGGCCCCGGTGTTGCAGCGGGCGCAGGCGTTGTCCTTCTTTGACCTGCTCCAGGAACTGTTCGTCCAGGGGGTGCGCTTTGTGCAGGATCACCCAGCCTACGGCGCCATTGGCCGCCGGTTGGTGGTGGAGCGACACCCGGACCTGGACGCGGCGTTGCGCGAGGTGAGCGCCCAGGGGGAGGTCTTCTACCGCGACCGGCTGGAGCAGGCCGTGGCCCGGGGGGAGATTCGCGACGATGTGGATCTGGCGCTGCTCGCTTTTCTGCTCAACCGGCTGAGCGGTTTGCTGGTGGAATACCACCTGGAACGCGCAGGTGGGGCTTACGATGAGCAAATGCTGGCTACGGCCGGCCAGTTCATCCGTCTCCTGCGCACGGGAATGGAAGCCCGCCCCGACGCGGAGCGCCGCGCTGCGTCGTATCCCTCTCCGCATCCCTCTCAAGGAGAAGCGCCATGAACATCATTGAGACCGAAGGCCTGACCAAGTACTACGGCAAGGTGCGGGGCATCGAGGATGTCACCCTCGCCGTGGAAGAGGGCGAAATTTTCGGCTTCATCGGCCCCAACGGCGCCGGGAAGACCACCACTATCCGCACCCTGCTGGGCCTGCTCTTCCCCACCCGCGGCCGCGCCCGCATCTTCGGCAAGGATGTCGTCCGCCACGGGCCGGAAATCCGGCGCGACATCGGCTACCTGCCCTCGGAGGTGTTCTTCTACGAGGGCATGAAGGTGCGCGACCTGCTCCAGTATGCGGCCAGCTTCTACCCCGGCGACCACACCCAACGCATCCGGGAACTGGCCGAATACATGGAACTGGACCTGAACCGGCGGGTGGACGAACTGTCCTACGGGAACAAGAAGAAGGTGGGCATCGTCCTGGGGTTGATTCACCGCCCCAAACTGCTCTTCCTGGACGAACCCACTTTGGGGCTGGACCCCCTGATGCAGCGTCGCTTCTTCGATTTGATCCAGCGCGAGAACCGGGAGAACGGCGTCACCGTGTTCTTCTCTTCGCACATTCTCAGCGAGGTGCAGCGGCTCTGCCACCGGGTAGCCATCATCCGGGAAGGCCGCATCGTGGAGATTTCGGACATTCGCACCCTGCAGAAGAACAGTTACAAGAAGGTCACCGTGACCGCGCCCGATCTGACGCCCAAGGTCTTCCAACTGCCCGGCGTGGCCGACTTGCGGGTGGAAGACGGCACGCTGCGCTTCTACTTCAAGGGCGACATCAACGAAGTGTTGGGACGGTTGGCCGCCCTGCAGGTGCAGGACGTGACCATTGAAGACCCCACCCTGGAAGAAATCTTCATGCACTACTACGCATAGGAGGCGGCCATGTTCCGGGCGAACATCTTCCGGTTTGAACTGCGCCGACACCTGCGCTCCGCCCTCTGGTGGTCCCTGGGCGTGGTGGCCATCCACCTGGTGTACCTGCCCTTCTTCAAGACCTTTGCCGAGAACGCTGCGGTGCTGGAGGAGAGCCTGAAGCGGTTCCCCAAGGCCTTTCTGGAGGCCTTCGGCATGGGGCGCATCAGCATGGCCACCGTGCTGGGCTTCTGCACGCTGATTTTCCTGCTGGTGCAGATTGTGCTAGCCATCCAGGCGGCCCGCTACGGCGTGGCCCTGGTCTCCCGCGAGGAGAGCGAGCGCACCGCGGACTTTCTGATGACCAAGCCGGTGAGCCGCCGGGCCATCATCAACAGCAAACTGGCCGCGGCGCTGGTGGCGTTGCTGGCCACCCAGGCGGTTCTGTGGGTGAGCACCTTTGCGGGCTGGGCGGCCTTCAGCGCGGGCTACGAATACGACAAGGGGCGACTGGCCCTGCTCCTCAGCAGCGCGCTGCCCTTCCAGTTGTTCTTCCTGGCCGTGGGGCTGGCGGTTTCTCAGGCGGTGCGTTTGGTGCGCAACGCCACGCCCTACGCCTTGGGGCTGGGCCTGGGGGCCTACGCCCTGGGCGCCTTCAGCGACATCGGCGGCGAGGTCAAACTGGAGTGGCTGACGCCCTTCAAGTACTTCGACGCCGCGTCGCTGGTGCTCAACGGGTACGAAATGCGTTATCTGGTTCTGGACCTGGTCATCGTGGCCGTCGCGCTGGTCTTCGGCTACTGGCGCTACCTGCGCCGCGACATCCCCACGGTAACCTAAGGATAAGGAGTGCGGCTATGGCACGCATGGTGTGGTACGAGTTGCGCAGCAACCTGAAGTCCCTGCTCATCTGGACGGCCATCCTCATCCTGTTGGTGGTCATCGCGCTGGCCAAGTACGAGGGCTACCGCAACAACCCTGAAATGATCCAGATACTGGAGAGTATGCCCAAGGGCTTTCTGGACGCGTTCGGCGTACGAGCCCTCAACTTGACCACGCTGGAGGGCTTCTTCGGCGTGATGGCGATGTACTACTACCTGATGGGGGCCATGGCCGCGGCCATATGGGGCGCCAACGCGATTGCCAAGGAGGAGTACAACCGCACCGCGGACTTCACGCTGGTGCTCCCCCTGCCGCGGACGCGCATCCTCACCGCCAAAGCCCTGGCGGCGCTGCTCACCAGCGCGGCCTTCGTGCTGCTTACCTGGGCCATCAGCCTCATTGGCGCGCAGCGCTACGACCCCGGACCGGACTTCTACGCCTTCCTGCGCCTGGAGATGGCGGGCATGGCTTTCATCGCCTTGCTCTCCTGGGCGTTGGGGGTGGCCCTGGCCTGCCTGGGGAAACGCCCCCGCCGGGCGGCCTCGGCGGCGGTGATTGTGGTGCTGGTGGCCTATGTGCTGTCCACCGTGCAGGCGCTGGATGAACGCCTGGACTTTCTCAAGTGGTTCACCCCCTTCAAGTACTTCGACGCGGGGGACCTCTACCGCAACGGCGCGCTGGACGGCGGGTATGTGGCCATCACCCTGGCGGCGACCCTGGCGCTGGTGGCCGCCTCCTACGCGGCCTACGCACGGCGGGACATCGCCTTGTGACGGGGAGGCGGCCCATGGACTGGATGGAACTGGGCAAACAGGCCCTGGCATCGCAACCCTTCAGCGTGTTCCTGGGCGC
>RFJM01000464.1 GCA_003694905.1 Caldilineae bacterium | reverse complement strand
TCCTGGGGGAGACGGTGGAGGTGAAAGGACTGTGGTCGGCCGCGGCAGTCTGGATCAAGGAAGGGCCGGGGGTCGGCAGGATGGTGGCGGAATGGATGACCGACGGCCATTGCGAAATCGACATCCACGCCTCGGATGTTGCCCGCTTCTACGACTATGCCCGCACCAAGACGCACATCCGCGCCCGCTGCGGCGAGGGCTTCAACAAGACATACGGCATCGTCCACCCGCGCGAGCAATGGTCCTCCAACCGCAACGTCCGCCTCAGCCCCTTCCATGCCCGCACCTCCGAGTTGGGCGCGGTCTACTTCGAGACCGCGGGCTGGGAACGTCCGCAGTGGTACGAGTCCAACGCGCCTCTGCTGGAAGAGTACGCGGATCGCATCAAGGAGCGTCCGGCCGAGTGGGATGCCCGCTGGTGGTCCCCCATCATCAGCGCCGAGCACCTGGCCCTGCGAGACCGGGTAGGGATGGTTGATCTCACCGCCTTTGCCATCTTCGATATCCACGGTCCCGGCGCCCTGGACTACATCCAAAAGATGGCGGTCAACCAGATGGATGTGCCCATCGGCAAAGCGGTCTACACGCCGCTGCTCAACCCGGCCGGCGGGTTCAAGGCGGATCTCACGATCACGCGCCTGAGCAAGGACGCCTTTCGAGTCGTCACCGGTGGTGGGGACGGCGCGCGTGACAAGAAATGGTTCCTGAGCAACCTGCCCGACGATCACTCGGTAGTGCTGGAAGACAAGACCTCGGCGCTGTGCACCGTGGGTCTGTGGGGGCCGCGTGCCCGCGACGTGTTGCAAAGCCTCACCGAAGACGATGTCTCCAATGAAGGCTTCCCCTACGGCTATGCTCGCCAGATCACCATCGGCACGGTGAGGGCGTGGGCCTTGCGCATCTCCTATGTGGGCGAACTGGGCTGGGAGATCTACGCGCCCATGGAGCAGGGGCAGCGCCTGTGGGATTATCTCTGGGAAGCGGGGCAGCCATATGGCATCGTGCCCGTGGGCATCGGTGTGTACGGGACCAGCGCCCGGCTGGAGAAGTGCTACCGGCTCTTCGGCGCGGAGCTGGAGTCGGAATACAATCCGGTGGAAGCGGGACTGGCCCGTCCCAAAGTGAAGCGGCAGGACTTCATCGGCAAGGAAGCCTATCTGCGCGCTCGTCAAGAAGAACCCGCCGCTCATCTCTGCACCCTCACGGTGGATGATCACATGTCCTCGGCCGGCATCCCCCGCTATCCCCAGGGGCGGGAGCCGATCTTGACGCCGGAGGGCGAGCCCATCATCGACACGCACGGCCGCCGCTCCTATGTGACCAGCGCCGGTACCGGTCCCTCGGTCGGCAAGCACATCTTGATGGCCTATCTGCCGCCACAGTATGCCCAGGTGGGCACGCAGCTCAAGGTGGAATACATGGGCGAGCAGTATCCCGTGACCGTCGCGGTGGTAGGTAGTACCCCCCTCTTCGATCCGTCCGATTCTCGCATGAAGGCGTGAGCGTATGAATATTCTCGTGTGTGTAAAGCGGGTGCCTGAAACAGGCGCCCGCATCGTTCTCACCGAAGATGGGCAGCGGATCGACACCCGCTACCTGGGCTTCACCGTCAGCCCGCATGAAGAATGTGCGGTGGAAGAAGCCGTGCGCCAGATCGAAAAGCACGGCGGACAGAGTACGGTGCTGACGCTGGGCCCGCCGGAAGCCGTGGAACAGCTGCGCGCGGCCATGTCCATCGGCATCGACAGCGCCATCCTCCTGGAAACCGACGGCGAAGAATGGCCCCCCATGCCCACAGCCGAGGCCATCGTAGAGGCCATCCGCCAGCAGGCCGAAGCCGGCAACACGTTCGATCTGCTGCTATTCGGCAATGAATCGGCCGATGCCGGAGGCTACCAGGTGGGCGTGCGCGTGGCCCAGGCATTGGACCTGCCCTGCGTGACGGGCATCAAGGCACTGGAAATCCGCGACGGCGTGGCCGTGGTCCGCCGCGAAGCCGGTGGCTTCTGGGAGGTATTCGAAGTTCCCCTCCCCGCCGTGCTCACCATTAAGGAGGGTATCAACGTGCCCCGCTATCCCTCGCTGCCGGGTCGCCTGCGGGCCAAGAAGAAGCCCGTCCTGGAGATCAAGGTCGGGACCCGCGCGGGTGGCCTGCAGAAAATCAGGCTGCGTACGCCCGAGGAGGAGGCCAGCCAGGTGCAGATCCTGGGTGAGGGCCCCGAAGCCGCGCCGAAAGTCGTCGATCTTCTCGAAGAACTGGGGTTGATACCATCATGATCCTGGCATTGATCGAACACGACCGCGGGGAAGTGAACCCTGCTTCCCTGGAACTATTGACCTTTGGCCGCAAGCTGGCCGGCAGCATGGGAACGTCGCTGCATGCGCTGGTCATCGCGGGGCCGAAGTCGCTGGCAGAAGAAGCAGCCGCGTACGGTGCAGAGGTCGTGCACATGGCCGCACACGAACAACTGGAGGACTACGCGCCCGAAGCCTGGGCCCGCACCCTGACGCAACTCATGGACGCGGAGAAGCCCGAGGTGGTCATGGCTGCCGGTACAGACCGGGGCAACGAGGTGCTGGCCCACACCGCGGCCATGAAGGACCTGCCCCTGGCCACCAACTGCACCGAAGTGCGGGTGGGTGAGGCGTTCGAGGTCACGCGCGTGCGCTGGGGGGGCAGCCTGCTCGAAGACGCAAGGCTGCTGGGTGAACCCCGCTTGCTGACACTGGCGCCCTTCAGCACTGCTGCCGAGCGGCTACCGGACCCGCCCGAGCCGACACTGCGCTCCTTCGCGCCGACCCTCTCCGAGCGGGATCTGCGCGTGCGCATGAAGGAGCGGCTGCCAATCCGCACGGAGGGAGTCTCGCTGACCGATGCCCCGGTGGTCGTCAGCGGAGGTCGCGGTGTAGGCAGCGCCGAGGGCTTCGCCGTGCTGGAGGAACTTGCCGGCCTGCTGGGCGGCGCGGTGGGCGCATCCCGCGTGGCCACCAACAACGGCTGGCGTCCCCACGCCGATCAGGTGGGCCAGACGGGTAGCAAGGTGGCTCCCGAGCTCTACATCGCCTGCGGCATCAGCGGCGCCATCCAGCATTGGGTAGGCTGTAAGAACTCGAAACATATCCTGGTTATCAACACCGATCCCGAAGCGCCCATCGTGGCCAAGGCCGATTACGCCGTTATTGGGGATCTGCACGAGGTGCTCCCCGCGGTGTGTGCGGAGATACGCCGCCGGCGAGGAACATGACCGTGCCGCACGTTGCGGCCTCATCCTCGCGAGACGGTCGCCATAGCCGGCCAGATTGCACTTTCCCCCGGGCGCGGTTATGCTATGGAGGCCGGTGACTCCAGCACACACCGGCCTCGGTTCATCCATCTCTGTCCCATGAGGTAGTCGATGAGCGAAGACATTAACATTCAGGAACTTTCCACCGAAGAACTGCTCGAATTGATGCAAGAAGACCTGTATGACGGTCTGGACGATGAGATCGTCGCCGAAGTGCAGGAGGCGCTAAAACGGGGCATGACCCCCTATGATGTCTTGACCAAGGGCCTGGTAGCCGGCATGGATGTCGTGGGCGAGGATTTTCGTGATGGGATTCTCTTTGTCCCCGAAGTCCTGATGGCAGCCAAAGCCATGAAGGCCGGCATGGCCATCCTGCGTCCTCTGCTGGCCGAAACGGGTGCGCCCAAACTGGGTACGGCCGTCATCGGCACCGTCAAGGGCGATATCCACGACATCGGCCAGAATCTCGTCAGCATGATGTGGGAAGGCGCGGGGTTCGAGGTGTTCAACATCGGCATCAACAACTCCGTCGAAGACTATATGGCCGCCATCGAAAAGCACAACCCCGACATCCTGGGGATGAGCGCTCTGCTCACCACCACCATGCCCTACATGAAGACGGTGATCGATTCGCTGGTGGAAGCGGGTATCCGTGATCGCCTGATTGTGATGGTGGGAGGAGCACCCCTGAGCGACGCCTTCGCCGAGGAGATCGGTGCGGATGCCTACTGCCGCGATGCCGCGGTGGCAGTGGAGACGGCCAAGAAGCTGATCCAGATCAGGCAGGCCGCCTGATACTATCACGCCATCACCATGGACCGCCTCCAGACGCCGGTCATCGAACTCCTGGAAAAAGCCGGGGTGGCCTATCGGCTGTTGCCGCATACCGAGCCGGTCTACACGGTCGAAGCGGCCGCGGCTCAGCGCGGCGTGGTCAAAGAGGAGATGGTCAAGTCCATCTTGCTGCGGGAGAAGGGAGGGCAACGCCGTTATGTTATGGCCTGCACCCTGGGCCACATGCGGGTGGACTACAAAGCCGTGCGCAGGGCTCTAGGGGACGACTGGAGGCGCCTGACCTTCGCCAGCGCCGAAGAGATCGCCCGTGTGACCGGCTTTGTGCAGGGCGCGGTAGCCCCCCTTTGCCTGCCGGCAGACATCCCCGTACTGTTCGACGAAGCCATTGCCCGTTGCGAGAAGGTGAACATCAGCAGCGGCGATCCTATGGCGGGGGTCGAGTTGAAAGGCGAAGATCTGATCCGCCTGTCGGGTGCCCGGCTGGCAGCCATTGCGGAGTAGAGGAGCATGCCCGACAACCTGCCCATGCAACTGACGCCCGAGCAGGCCGCCGCCCGACTGCGGGCCCTGGCCCCTGCCTTGCAAACCCTGCTGCACGACGTGCCCGAGGAGGTGTGGCGCTGGCATCCGGCAGCCGGGGAATGGTGTATCAACCAGATCATCGGCCACGTGATCGCGGCAGATGCCAACGGCTTTGTCGGCCGCATCCGCCTGATCCTGAGCCAGGAGAGGCCAGAGTTGCCGCTGTGGGACATCGGCGGCATGGTGGAGCAGAGGCAGGACTGCCGCCGGGACCCCCAGGACCTGCTGAGTGAACTCGCGACCGCGCGCGAGGAGGCCGCGCGGCTGGTGGAACAACTGAAGCCGGAGGAGCTCCGGCGGTCCGGCATTCATCCCGTGGTGGGTGAACTGCGGGTGGCCGATCTCCTGCACGAATGGCTACACCACGAGGCCAACCACATGAAACAGATTCTGTCCAACATCCAGGCCTGGGTCTGGCCATTTATGGGGAACTCGCAGCGTTTCTCAGATCCCGACTTCCTGCGCCAATTGATGGAGAGGTCAAGGAGCTCATGAGCAAACGAACCGCGGATTTCATCATCATCGGAGGCGGGCTGTACGGCTGTGCCACGGCCTATCACCTGGCCCGGCTGGGCGCCGGCCGGGTGCTGGTGCTGGAGCGCGGTGCCATCTGCTCAGGCGGCACGGCCCGGTCCTGCGCCATCATCCGCACCCACTATTCGGTCACATCCAACCTGCTCCACGCCGTCGAGAGCCTGAAGATCTTTTCCCACTTCGACGAGATCGTGGGAGGCGATGTCGGGTTCCGGCGCACAGGCTATCTCATCGTCGGGCCGGAGGAACACCGGGAACCGATGCTGCGGGTGTTTCGTACTCAGAACGAGCACGGTATCGATACCGCTATCCTCTCGCCCGAAGAAGCCCGTGAGGTCCACCCCCTGCTGTCCTTCCACGATGTGGGGGTGATCGGCTACGACACCATGACGGGCTACGCCGATCCTCATCTCACAGTACAGGCGTATGCCCGCCGGGCGCGCGAGCTGGGCGCCCGCATCCTCACCGACACCCCTGTTACCGGTCTTTCCCTCGCCGGTGCGGTGAAACAGGTACAGACCCCGGCCGGAGATTTCGAGAGCCCGACCGTGATTCTGGCGGCCGGCCCCTGGACAAACCAGATCTTGGCGGGTACGGGCATCCGGCTACCCTACGTGGTCAGCCGGCACAAGGTGATTACCTTGAAAACCCAGCGCCCCTACGACCCGCACTGGCCGACGGTCAAGGACCTGACCACACCGGACAAGATCTACTTCCGTCCCGAGACCGGGGGCGTTGTGCTGGTGGGGACGGGCGACCACGGCGAACCGGTAGAAGATCCCGACGTGATGCAGGACCCTGTGGACCTGGCGCACGTGGAACGCATCTCCGGGCTGATCTCGAACCGCATGCCCGCGTTTGCGGAAGCCGAATACACATCAGGGTGGACGGGGCCCTACGACATCACGCCGGACTGGAACCCGCTTCTGGGCCCAGTGCCGGGCTACGAGGGCCTGCATGTTATGGTCGGCTTCAGCGGCCATGGCTTCAAGCTGGCCCCCACCATATCCGAGGCCATGGCGCAAATGCTGGTAGGAGAGAGGCCACGCCTGCCCATCGACATGTACTGTGTGGACCGCTTCCAGCAGGGCCGGGCATTGCACGGCGCCTACGGCATCGGCTCGATCTCCTAGCCGGCGCGCGACCGCGGATCATTCCGGCTGCTCCAACATAAGCTGCCAGTAGC
>RFJM01000058.1 GCA_003694905.1 Caldilineae bacterium | reverse complement strand
GAGCTCCATGGCAGCGCGGCGGGCGATCACCTTGCGGGCGTCGAAGGGCAGGGCCGGGATGTCCTGCAGGGGGATGCGCAGCTCGCCGGCGTAGGCGGGGCTGTAGTCGGTCACATAGCTCTGGCGCTGATGGGGATCGACGACGACCAGGTCCACCAGCATGCCGGGGATCTTCACCTGCTTGGGCGGCAGGGTGTGGCGCTGGGCCAGGCGCTCGACCTGCACGATGACCACGCCGCCGTAGCGCCGCGTGGCCTGGGCCATGGACAGCATCTCGCCGAACACGGCCTCTTTTTCCATGGTGACATTGCCGTCTTCGTCCGCGGTGGTGCCGCGCAAAAAGGCCACATCCACCGGGATGGGTTTGTAAAACAGCCACTCGCGACCGGCCAGCTCCACCAGTTCCACCAGGTCTTCCCGCGCCGAGGGGCTCTGACGGCCGCCGCCGTAGCGGGGATCAACGAAGGTGTGTAGCCCCACATGCGAAAGCAACCCCGGCCGGCCCGCGGCCATCTCGCGCATGAGCTGCGAGAGCGCGCCCTGCGGCAGGGTGTAGGCCTCAACCAGATCATCACGCGCCAGGCGCTGGATGGCGGGTGTGTTGACGAGGGCACCGGTGATGATACGTTTGAGCAGGTGGGGATGGGCCAGCCGCCCCACGCCCTGGCTGTCCATATCGCCCAGGCCCACAGGGTGCAGCAGTGTGAGGTCGCGGGGATGGCCCTCGGCCTGGAAGCGTTCGGCCACCGCTTTGATCAGGGCTTCGGGCACGGCATGGCCGCCGCCCGAGCCCCCGATGAGCAGGGTGTCGCCGTCGTGAAGCAATCGGGCAGCCTGCTCCAAGGAGATGACTTGCATGGTTGTTTTGGTGGTTGTCGGGTTTGCGGAATTTGGGTGGCAGCCAAAAGCACAGGGGCCGGCATATCAATGCGCGGCTTGTGCTCGTGGCATCGGCATCAGACGCCGAAGATATGGGTGATGACAGTGGTGCCGGCACCCCCCACGCTCTGCATGAGGGCGATCTCTGCATGGGGAAGCTGGTTGTCGCCGGCCCGGCCGGTCAATTGTAGCACGATCTCACAGGCCTGATAAAGGGCTGTGGCGCCGATGGGGTGTCCGCGCGCCTTGAGCCCACCCATGGTGGCAATGGGGATGCGGCCATCCGGGAAGATGGCCTTCTCCGCGGCCAGACGCCAGCCTTCGCCTTGCGCGGCAAAACCCACAGCCTCGAGTTGGAGGCAGGCCATGATGCTGAAGGCATCGTGCAACTCGAAGAAGTCCACATCATCGCGATTGACGTTGGCGCGGCGGAAGGCTTGAAACGCGGAATGATGAGAAGCCTGCAGATAGAGAGGATCGCGGCGGTCGTGGACGCGAAAACGGTCGGTGGCTACGCTGGAGGCAAGCATGTGCACGGGGTTCTGGGTGTAGGCGCGTGCCTCTTCGCGGGGCGCCAGGATCACGGCAGCCGCGCCGTCGCAGATGGGAGAGCAGTCCAGCAAACGGATGGGGGGCTGTATCAGCCGGGAGTTGAGCACGTCCTCGGGTGTCAGGTCCTTGTCCCTGAACAGGGCGTTGGGGTTGTGGATGGCGTTGCGGTGGGCATTGATGGCGAAGTTGACGAAGGCATCTTCGGGCGCGTTGAAGCGCTGAAAGTACATGCGCATCAATTCGGCATTTTTGCCCACCAGGGTTTCACCGTTGATGACCTCTTGTTCGGCGTCGAGGGCTTTGGCCAGGACCGAGGTGGGAATGCCGTCGCTCATTTTCTCAACCCCGACGGCTATGGCCAGATCGGCTTCCTCACTGGCGACGGCCAGGTAGGCCATGCGCAGAGCCGCCGCGCCCGTGCCCGTGGCAGCACCAACATCCAGCGCCTCGATGCCCGCCAAACCTGCTTCGTCGGCGATCAAAGCGGCTACGTGTTTCTGACCCTGCAACTCGTCCGCCAGCATGTTGCCCGAGAAGAGGGCATCGACCCGCTCGACTTCGGCATCGGCCATGGCCGCCCGCACGACTGCGGCGCCCAACTGCCGCAGGCTCTGCTCATACCGTTTCTTCACCGGAACCTGTGCTATACCGACAATGCTGACTTCTCGCATGGGCCTGGATCAGGGGGTGCGCTGGAACCACCGGGGCATGGGTTTGCTTTCGCCATGGGCCCAGAGCTGGTAGGTGATCTGCATGTGGCCCAGGTGCAAGGCCGTGTGGTCGATGACGTGCAGGATGCCCCAGCGCACGGAGACCGACCGGCCCTGTACCTGTCGCGTCTCGTCAAGCCGCTCCGCCGGTAGGGTGGTGAGGATGGCACGGGTCTCGGCAGCCACGCGGTCGAGCTGCTCCAGCAGGGGTTGCGGCCCGTCGACTCGGGTACGGAATTCCCGGTCGCGGTCTCGGGTGGGCGGCCGGCCGTCGATGACTTCGGCGATCCAGAAGTGCTCGGCGCCGAGGATGTGGGCGACCATGACGGCCAGCGAGTTCATGGCATGGTCGTCGGAAGCGGGCAGGGGGCGCCAGTTCAGGGCTTCGGCAGGCAGATCCTGTATGATCTCGCGGACCTGGTGGCGCAGGTCTTCGATCATGTGGAGGTAGTGATAGATTTCGGGATGCATGTGCCGTTAACTGCTTGTGCGGCTCTCACGGTCGTAGTTCTGGCCCAGGAAGGCCGGCGGGCGTACGCCGCGGAAGGCGAAGATCATAACCAGGATGGTAGCCAGATAGGGGAGCATGCGCAAGAACTGGTGGGGAATGCCGATGCTCGTCACCTGCACGCGCAGGGCCAGGACCTCGACACCCGCGAAGAAGAAGGAGCCCAACAGGATCAGATGGGGTGTCCATCCCCCAAAGAAAGTTAGGGCGATGGAGAGCCACCCCCGGCCCCGCACAATGCCCTCGGTATAGGTCCCGGTGTAGACCATGGGGAGATAGGCCCCGGCCAGCGCCATCAACATGCCCGCGATCACCGCGGTCACGTAGCGATTGCGGGTGACGTTGATGCCCAGGCTGTCGGCCGCCTTGGGGTTTTCGCCCACCGAGCGTAATGCCAGGCCCATACCGGTTTTGTAGAGCAAAAGGTACAGGGCAACCGACAAGAGGACGCTGAGATAAACCAGAATGTTCTGGCGGAACAGGATGGGTCCCAGTACCGGGATACGGCTGAGAAGGGGGATGGGGATGGCGTCCAGCGTGGGAACGATGGGGGGCTGCAGGGTGACGCCGATCACGACCTTGAAGAGGAGGCTGGAAAGCCCCAGCCCCAGGAAAAAGACGGCCAGCCCCACCACGAACTGGTCCAGTTTGAGGGTGGTGGTGAAGTACGCCAGCACCAGGCCCATGAGTCCTCCCACCAGCATCGCCAGTAAAACCCCCACCAGCAGGCTGTCGAACAGGTAGGCACCTAGAAAGCCTACCGAAGCCCCCACGAGCATGATGCCTTCCTGCGAGACGATGAAGAGCCCGGTGCGGCCGGCCAGCATCGTGCCCTGGCTGGCCAGGATGTAGGGCACCACGGCCAGCATGACCAGGGCCGCGAAATCGATGAAGGATGAAGTGGTCATGGCTCAGCGCCTCCTGACGACGTCGGAGAGAAGCACGAAGATGAGGATCAAGGCTTCGACGATGAAGACCATCTCGCCGGGGATCATCATGGTGCGCTGGAGCGCGCTGGCACCCACCTCCAGGATGGCGATGAAGAGGGCGACAAAGGGCACGGCCAGGTTGTTGCCCTTGGCGATAAGGCCGATGATGATGCCCAAGAGGAGGAAGTTGGACTGCATGCCCTCGATGAGCCGGTGATGTACCCCCGCGACTTCGATGGCGCCGGACAGGCCCGCTATGGCCCCGCCCAACAGGAGGGATAGCAAGAACATACGCCTTACGTTCACTCCGTACACGCTGGAGGCCCTGGGATTGGCACCTGTGGCAACGAGTTCGTATCCGGCCGAAGTGTGGTCGGTGTAGAAGTAGACCAGGATGGCCACCAGGACTGCGATGAGTAGACCCGAGTGCAGTGGAGGGTGGCTCAGCAGCAGCGGTAGGTAACCGCCTTCTCCAATAGGCACTGTGGTGGGATGGCCGGCGGCCGGGTCGGGCCAGATCTTGGTGGCGGTGAAGTCGATGAGTTCGAAGGCGACGAAGTTCATCAACACCGTGGTCAGGATCTCGTTGATGCCAAACCGATAGAGCAGCCAGGCCGGGCCCAACACCCACAGCGCGCCGAAGAGGGTGCCGGCAAGCAAGACCGACGGCAACAGGATGGGGAGGGGGAGTCCGGCCAGGAGGATGCCGACCGCGGCGGCACCGATCCCACCGACGATCAACTGGCCCTCGCCGCCGATATTGAACTTGCCCGCGGCCAGGGGGATGGTAAAGGCCAACGCTTGCAGGACCAACGGCGTCCATTTGATCAGGGTCTGAATGAAACCGTTGGTCGTGCGGAAAGAGGTAAAGAGGATGGTCGAATAGGCGCGCAGGACGTCGAACCCGAGGAGGGCCAGGAGCACGCCCACCGCCGCGAAAGCGGCGATCACCGCCAGTAGATAGGGCACAAGGGCCTGGAGTATCGCGGCAGGACCGCGCTTTCGTTTCAGGACTATGGCTTCAGTCATGGGCTTCCACCCCACTCATCATGCGACCGATGGTGTACTTGTCAAAAGCCGATCGTTCCAATACGCCGACAATACGACCCCGATAAAGGGTGGCAATGCGATCCGAAAGCAGCATGAGTTCGTCTAGATCGTCCGAGATGAGCAGCGTGGCCGTGCCTTCCCGTTTGTGCGAGAGCAGAAGGTCATAGACGAACTCGACCGAGGGGATATCCAACCCGCTGGTGGGGTTGTGCAGGATCAAGAGGCGTACGGGATGTGCGAAGGCGCGGGCCAGCATCATGCGCTGGATATTGCCACCGGAGAGCGTGGCCGCCATGTCTTCCGGACCCTGGGTGCGGATGTGGAAACGCTGAATCAGGGCGACGGCCGTCTCGGTGATGGCACGGCGGTTGAGCACGCCCCGCGCGCTGCTGTAGGGCGTGCGGCGTTGTGCGCCCAGGATCAGGTTCTGCGCCACGCTGGCCGTAGGCAGAAAACCGTCCTGCAGCCGGTCTTCGGGGACGTAGGCCACGCCCAGATGAAGGATCTGCCGGGTACCGAGTCCGGTCACATCGCGATCGCCGATGCGTACCCGGCCTCGGCTCAGAGGGCGAATGCCGAGGATGCCTTCGGCCAGTTCCTGCTGGCCGTTTCCGGCCACGCCCGCGATGCCAAGGATCTCCCCGGCCCGCACGCTCAGAGAAAGATCGTCCACCAACACGCCGTTTTCATCGGCTATGCGCATATCGCTCACGTCGAGAACGATTTCCTCGCGCACGATGCCCGCCTCCTCATCCCGCCGCTGCTCCGAGAACAACATACTGTCTTCAAGCGCTTCTTCGGACCCGACCATCGTGCGCACGATCTCTTCCTCAGACAACTCGGACCGCGGCGCGGTCAGCAGGCGGCGGCCTTCGCGCAGCACCGAGATGGTATCGCACACGCTCATCACCTCGCGCAACTTGTGGGTGATGAAGACCACGCTCATACCCTCGGCCACCATGAGCTTGAGTGATTCGAAGAGGGAGTCCACCTCCTGAGGGGTGAGATTGGTAGTGGGCTCATCCAGGATGAGGATATCGACCCCGCGATACAGGGCTTTGAGGATCTCGACCCGTTGCCGCGCACCCATGGGCAGGTCTTCGATGTGGGCCTCAGGGTCGATTTCCAGACCGAAGCGGTCGGAGAGTGCCCGGATCTTGTCTCTGGCCTGGGTCAGATCCATGGTAGGGCGGTGCGGGATGGGGGTACCCAGCACGATGTTCTCGGTCACCGTGTAAGTGTTGATCTGCAAGAAATGCTGGTGCACCATGCCGATGCCGTGGGCGATGGCATCTCTGGGAGAGTTGATGGTCACCGGTCGCCCCCGCAAGAAGATCTGCCCCGAATCCGGTTTGTAGAGTCCGTAGACCACGTTCATTAGCGTGGTCTTGCCGGCGCCGTTGCCGCCGAGCAACCCGTGGATTTCACTGCTCTGAAGGGAGAGATCGACATCCTTCAGCGCCTGGACTGCGCCGAAGCGCTTGTTGATCCCCTCCACATGCAGGATGGGTGTCTGGTTCATAGGCGCGTTTCCCCACATCGAACGCAGCCCGGCCCCGGCGGCGAGACAGGGCATCCCGGCCCGAGGCCCGCCGGGGGCCAGGCATGCCGGCCAGAACCCGACCCTCTGCCTGTCCCCCGGCGTAACTCTCTGCGCGAACTGCGTCGACGCGTGCGGATGTGATTACTCGATGGGTTCGGTGTTCTTGATGACGGTGATCTCGCCGCTGATCAGCTTCTGCGTGATCTCGTCGATCCTCTGCTTGACCTCGTCGGATACATGCTTCGGTTCTTGCAACGAGACACCCGTATCGAAGCCCAGCGGATAATAGCCGCCGCGCTCCCCTGCCATGATCTTGCTGACGATGTCCTTCAGCGGACCGGCAAAATCATACAGCAGAGAGGTGACGTAGTTGTCGGGCGCAAAGTTCGACTTGTCGGTGTATTTGGCTGTGACCCATACCTGGCGAGGCGCACTCTTCACTGCCTCGAAGACACCCAGCATGCCCAGGTTCAGGCTCCCCACGATCACATCCACATCTTCGGCGATCATGGCATCGGCCAGCTCGCGCGCCTTGGTGGGATCGTTGAAGTTGCCGACCCACACGGGCTTCAGTTCGACATCCAGCCCCAGGTCGTCGATGGCCTGCTGCATGGCATGGACTTCGGCATAGGAGAAGGGCAATGTGAGACCACCCAGATAGCCGACCTTGCCCGTTTCGGTGATCATCGCGGCCAGCGCGCCCACGCCGTAGAAGCCAACGTGGAAGTTACGGTCGATCACCCAGACGTTTTCGGGCGGATTCTCGGCCGGCGCATCACCTTCGGCGATGAAATAGACGTCGGGAAACTCCGCAGCCAGAGTCAGGGTCTGGTTGAAGAACTGGCCGCCGTGCGTAAAGATGATGTTATAGCCATCGGCAATGTATTCACGCATGACCCGGTCGACGTCCGGTACGGCCACGCTCTCCGAATATGCCACCTCGATCCCCAGATCCTTCCCCACTTCGGTGGTACCGATATAGGCCAGGGTATTGTAGTCGGCATCGGTGATCACGCCTGGGAAGATGGAGGCCAGCTTGAAAGTGGGACCTGCCTCCTCGGCAGGCGCAGCGGCCGGTGCGGGTGCCTGCGGCGGTGCGGGTACCGCGCACTGCGTGAGGAACAAAGCCGCCAACAGAGCCAGCAGGGCAAGAGGAACGAGACGCTTCCGCATGATTCCTACCTCCTGTGAGGGTGTGATGGAGTTGATAGAAGATGAGAAGAAGGAACGGCGCATCCTTGCGCCGATCTTTCACGGAAACGGAACAGCTGCCGGTGGTCCCTGACTCGTGCTATCAGCGCCTCCGAGTCACGAGCGGGATGGTGTGAGAGGTTGTCATACTGTAACATCGAACCCTATTCAGGTCAAGAGAGGGAATCGGGTGGGGAGCGTTTCAGGATGGGGGCAACCTGCAGGAGAGGCATTCCAGCCTGGCGCCGGCGCCAGCCCTGAGCAGCGCCGCTTGCCAAGCTGTGGCGCGTGGGCCTGCATCCGGACAGGCTGGAAAGCCTGTCCCACATGCAACTTTGCCCGAGACGCTGAAACCGCAGCCGCCTGCCTCGCCGGCCGAGGCCGCGGTGCGGGGG
>RFJM01000463.1 GCA_003694905.1 Caldilineae bacterium | reverse complement strand
TCTCAAGCCCGCCGAAAAACAGGGCAAGAGCTGGGACGACGTCCCCGAGAACATCAAGCAGACCTTCGAACGCCTGGGCATCCCCGAGGCGGAGCGCAAGTTCCTGGCCGGTGTGGGCGCCCAGTTCGAATCCGAGATGGTGTACCACTCCCTGCGCGAAGAGTGGGAGAAGCTGGGGGTGATCTTTGTCAGCATCGAGGACGGGCTGCGCGACCACGAGGAGCTCTTCCGGGAGTACTTCTCGACGGTGGTCCCACCCACCGACAACAAGTTCGCGGCCCTGAACGGTGCCGTGTGGTCGGGTGGTTCCTTCATCTACGTCCCTCCCGGTGTGAAGCTGGAGATCCCGCTGCAGGCCTACTTCCGCATCAATGCCGAAGCGGTGGGCCAGTTCGAGCGTACGCTGATCATCGTGGACGAGGGCGCCAGTGTCCATTACATCGAAGGCTGTACCGCGCCCATCTACGACCGCAACAGCCTGCACAGCGGCGTTATCGAGATCATCGTCAAGAAAAATGCTCGCTGCCGCTATACCACCATCCAGAACTGGTCGACCAATGTCTACAACCTGGTGACTCAGCGGGCGCTGGCCTATGAAGGGGCCACCATGGAATGGGTGGACAGCAATCTCGGCTCCCGCATCACCATGAAGTACCCGGCCGTGTTCATGCTGGGGCCCCGCGCCCACGGCGAGATCCTCTCGGTGGCTTTTGCCGGCAAGGGGCAGATTCAGGACGCGGGAGGTAAGGTGGTGCACGCCGCTCCTTACACGTCGTCCAAGATCATCTCCAAATCCATCAGCAAGGACGGCGGCCGCGCTTCCTATCGGGGTCTGCTCAAGGTTACGCCCGGCTCGCATCACTCCCGCTCGCAGGTGGTTTGCGATGCCCTCCTGCTGGACCCAGAGTCTCGCTCCGATACCTATCCCTACATCGAGATCGCGGAAGACGATGTCGAAGTCGGGCACGAAGCCTCGGTCAGCAAAATCGGCGAAGAACAGCTCTTCTATCTCATGAGCCGGGGCATCAGTGAAGAAGAGGCAACCAGCATGATCGTGGGCGGTTTCATCGAGCCACTGGTGAAAGAGCTGCCCATGGAATATGCTGTGGAAATGAATCGGTTAATCCAGCTACAGATGGAAGGCAGCATCGGTTAGAGGTAAGACAAGGTGACAGTACAAACAGCAACTCCCCAAACCATCGCCGCATCCGCGGCACAAGCCATCAGCGAACAATTCGACGAACCCCAGTGGTTGCGCCAGGCCCGGCTCAACGCCTGGGAGACCTTCCAGGAAATCCCCTGGCCGACATACAAGGAAGAGACCTGGCGGCGCACCCGCCTCACCGGTTTCAAGCTGGAAGACTACCAGTTGTCCACGGCCCGGCTTCCCCGTCTTTCCTCCCGTGCGGAACTGCCCGCCGAATTGGTGGCGGAACTGGAGCAGATCGACAGCGGCGGTGCCCTCATCTTCGATCAGGGTAGCCTGATCTACGCCGAGCTGGACAAGGATCTGGCCGAGCGGGGCGTGGTGTTCACCGACATCCGCACCGCGCTCGAGCAGGAGGCAGAGCTGGTGCGAACCCACTTCAGCGCCCTCATTCCCGCTTCCGAGAACAAATTCGCGGCCCTACACTACGCCTTGTGGCTCAACGGCACCTTCCTCTATGTGCCCAAGCGAGTCGTCGTCGAGAAGCCCCTGCAGGTGATCATCAAGCAGGGGGCCGGTCAGGCCAGCTTTCATCACAGCCTCATCATCGGTGATATCGATAGCGAGGTTGTAATTGTCGAGGACTTCTTTGGCTCGAAGGACGGCATGAGCGACAGCGTGGCCGAGGTCTACCCCAAGGCCGCGTCGCGCGTACACTACTTGCGGCTGCAGAACCTGGACGAGTCGGCCTGGAACTTTGCCACCATGCGCGCATCGGCCTATCGTGATGCCCTCTACCGCCAGCTCCAGGCATCCTGGGGCAGCCATCTGAGCAAGGTGTGGATCGATCTGGATATGGAGGAGCCGGGCAGCCACGGCGAGCTGCTGGGCCTCTACTTCCCCCAGCATCGACAACACATCGACCATCACACCAATCAGAAGCACAAACGCGAGCATTGCAGCAGCGACCTTCTCTTCAAGGGTGCGCTGGACGAACACACCCGCTCGGTTTACCAGGGCATCATCAAAGTCTGGCCGGGCGCGCAGAAGACCGACGCCTACCAGAAGAACGACAACCTCATCCTCAGCGACGGCGCCCGCGCCGATTCTATCCCCGGTCTGGAGATCGAGGCGGACGACGTGCGTTGCACCCACGGTGCTACCAGCGCCAAAGTACAGGATGATTACCTGTTCTACCTCATGGCCCGCGGCCTCAGCCGCAAGACCGCCAAGCGCATGATCGTCCAGGGCTTCTTTGAAGAGGTCCTCAACCGCGTGCCGGTGCCGGGTGTCCGCGCCAAACTGGAGGCGGAAATCGCCCGTCGCGTCGGTCTGGAATAGTGACACACAGGCCCGGGGGTGCAGCTTCTGGCGTGCCTCCTGTTGTCCTCCTCTTCACCACACATTGAATTCACATAGATGTTTGGTGAGCACTCCCGGTGCCTGTTGTCAGACCCGACGCCCCGCGCGTCGGGTCTTCCTTTCCTGCGCTTCTCCTGTATCCCTACTTTTACGCCCAACCCTCCCATGTGATACCATGACCCTACCTCAGAGTTTCAAGGCAAGCGCGATCATGCCGACTGTAGCCGAAATCAGAAAGGATTTTCCCATCCTCGAGCAACAGGTCCACGGCCATCCCCTCGCCTACCTGGATAGCACGGCCAGTTCCCAGAAGCCGATCCAGGTGATCGAGGCCATGAACCGGTATTACCGCACCACCCACGCCAACGTTCATCGCGGGGTTCACTATCTCAGCGAAGCTGCCACCACGGCCTACGAGAACGCCCGGCTGAACATTGCCCGCTTCATCAATGCCCCCAGCCCCAAACAGATCATCTACACCCGCAACACGACCGAGAGCCTGAACCTGGTGGCCTACAGCTGGGGCCGGGCCAATCTCGGCCCCGGAGACGAGGTGCTGATCACCGAGATGGAGCATCACTCCAACATCGTGCCCTGGCAGCTTATCTGCGAGATCACGGGAGCCACGCTGCGCTATGTGCCCATCACCTCGCGCGGCGAGCTGGACATGGAGGCGTTGGATTCGTTGCTGACCGAGAAGATCAGGGTCTTCGCCTTCACGGCCATGTCCAACGTGTTGGGTACCATCAACCCGGTGGAGGAACTCGTGGCGCGGGCCCACGCCGTGGGTGCGATTGCCGTGGTCGATGGCGCACAAAGCGTGCCGCATCTGCCTACCGATGTGCAGGCAATGGACATGGACTTCCTGGCCTTCTCCTCGCACAAGATGCTGGGCCCCACCGGCATGGGCATCCTCTACGGCAAGCGCGAACTCCTGGAGGCCATGCCCCCCTTCATGGGCGGGGGCGATATGATCCGGGAGGTCAAGATGGAGGGAAGCCGCTGGAACGAACTGCCTTACAAATTCGAGGCGGGCACCCCGGCCATCGCCGAAGCCGTAGGACTCAGCGCCGCCGTGGACTACCTGCGCGGCATCGGCATGGACTGGATCGCCGACCACGAGCGCCGGATCACAGCTTATGCCTGGGAGCGTCTGAGCGAGGTCGAAGGATTGCGCATCCTGGGGCCCGGACCCGAAAGACGGGGCGGGCTGATCTCCTTCGTGCTCGGTGATGTGCATCCCCACGATGTGGCGGCCATCCTGGACATGGACGGCATCGCGGTGCGGGCAGGGCATCACTGCGCCCAGCCAATCCACGACCATTACTGCATCCCTGCCACCACTCGCGCCAGTTTCTACATCTACAACACCGAGGAGGAAGTCGATCGCCTGGTCATGGCCTTATATAAGGCCAAAGCCATGTTCGACCTTTGAAACGAAAAATGGACGATCTGTACCGCGAAAACATCATCGACCACTACCGACATCCCCGCAACAAGGGCCATCTCGAAGATCCCGATATCCATTACCACGATGTGAACCCCTTTTGCGGTGATGAGATCACCATCGAACTGAAACTGGACGGCGATCGTATCGCCAAAGCCGTATTCGACGGCAAGGGCTGCGCCATCAGCCAGGCCGCGGCTTCGATGCTGACTGAAGAGCTGGAAGGCATGACCCTGGAAGAGGTGAAGCACCTCGACAAGCAGTTCATTCTGGACATGTTGGGCATTCCCATCGGCCCCGTCCGCCTCAAATGTGCCCTGCTCTCATTGAAAGTGCTCAAGGCCGGCGTCTACGGCCTGGACGAATGGCCGGAGTGAACCACCGGCAACCCACATAACTTTGATTACGCGCCTGAGAATATCATGAGTCAACAAGACAAGAACCAAACCAACGCCAACGAAATCCCCGGAATCCGCGAAATCGGGGCCGTACCCTCGGTAGAGGAGATCCGCGAGGCACTGAAGGCCGTCAAGGATCCCGAACTGATGCTGGATATCGTCAATCTCGGTCTCGTTTACGAGATCAAACCCGATCCCAGGGAAAAGACCATCACCATCGACATGACGCTGACCAGCCCAGGCTGTCCCGCGGGGCCTCAGATCCTGAGCCAGGCGCATCAGGTGTTGCGCCAACGGTTCCCGGAAGTGGAAGATGTGATCATCAACCTGGTGTGGGTGCCCTTCTGGCATCCCGACATGATGAGCGACGAAGCCAAAGATCAGCTGGGGTTCTTCTAGGCCGGGCCAAACGGCGTAGGACAAAGCAGGTGGCGGTGTGCGACCAACGGGGCAGGACACCGCCACCCGCCTGCAGGCCGACGAATGCACCCCGATGAAGCGCCTGCCGCGGCCGCCGAGGGGAAGGGGCAACAGGTCACGGTGGACGGAGGAGAGGACGGGGACCCAGGGACGCAAGCGGCATGGCGAGGCCGGAGTTAGATTCGCGCGGTGCACCCGAGGAGGAGGATTGCATCGCAATGACACTTGCCCGCCGCGCCAACTTTGGTTAACATGATCTCAAACACGTAGGTTGCCTGCTTCCTATGTCCGTGACGACGGTATCGACCTCTTCTGTCCCCGCTGGCTGAACAGCCCGCCATGAACCCCTTCCGGCGCATCCAATACAAGCTGCTGGCAGCTATCCTGTTTGTGGTGCTGCTCCCGCTGATCGGTACGGGGCTGTACGGAAACTGGATCACCAGCGGCATCCTGCGTGACCGGGTATTGAACGATGCACGCAGCGAGACGGAACGGCGGGCTCTCCAGATCGAGTCCTTCCTGGACGACGTGGCGCAGGACGTCTTGATGCTGAGCGACCTGAGCACTTTTCGCGAGCTGCTTGCCGCGCGCGCCGACGGGGACGAGACGAGCATCGAGATGTGGCGGCGCCGCGTCCAGGATGATTTTCGCGCCCTGGCACGACGTCGCGGCATCTACGACCAGGTTCGTTACATCAGCGAGGATGGCCAGGAGTTCATCCGCGTGGATTCCAACGGCTATGACGCCTATCCTCTGCCGCGAGAAGCCTTGCAGAACAAGGCACATCGCTACTACTTTCAGGAAACGATGAGGCTGGCCGCGGGACAGGTGTTTGTCTCTCCGTTGGATCTCAATCGCGAGCACGGGGAAATCGAGATCCCCTATCAGCCGGTGATCCGCTATGCCACACCGGTCTTCGACCGGGCAGGACGCCCGCGCGGGATCGTCATCCTCAACGTGTTTGCCGACCGTTTCCTGCAGTTGCTGCGCGAGCAAACGGTTCCGCAACAGGCGCATTTTCTGCTGGTCGATCAGGATGGCTATTATCTGGTGCATCCCGATCCCGAGCAGGAGTGGGGTAGCGCGCGCGATCTCAATACCCAGATCCGTCTCTCCGTCGAGCTGCCCGACCTGGCGCCCCGCCTGCTCAGTGGCGAGCCGGGAGAAGTGCTGGACAACAGGCGCGCCATCGTGTACACACCTGTCTATCCCCAGGCTGGCGACCCGAGCCGCTATTGGGTGTTGATCTACGAGGGCAATGCCCGCGCGCTGTTTGCTCCGATCCGCGAGTTTCGGACGACGGCCGTTCTCATCCTGATCGCCGCAGTTCTCGTGGCTACGGCTATTGCCACTGCCCTGGCGCGCAGCCTCTCCGCGCCCATCCAGGCCCTGCAGAAGTGGGTCGAAGCGGTGGGGCGCGGCGAATTGCAAAGCGGAGTTGCCATCTCCAGCGGAGATGAGATCGGAGAGCTGGCCAGGGCCTTCGGTCGTATGGTGGATGACCTGGAGCGGTCTCGCCAGCAGCGCCAGCACCTGCTGGAACGCATCATCTCGGCTCAGGAGGAGGAGCGCCGGCTTGTAGCGTATGACATTCATGACGGACTCATCCAGCGGCTGGTGGGCGCGCGCATGCAGCTCAGCAACTTCCTCAGCTTGCGCCAACAGGATGAGACCAAGGCCCAGGCTTCGCTTGAACGGGCTTCGCATCATCTGGCGGCGGCCATCCAGGAGGGGCGTCGCCTCGTCGACGGTCTGCGACCCAGCCTGCTGGATGACCTGGGGCTGGCAGCGGCCGTCGAACGAATTGCCGATCTGACCGCCCATGAATTAGGATGTGAACTGAGTTTCGAATCCAACCTCGACGGCGAGCGCCTGCCTCACTCCGTCGAGATCACGGCCTTTCGCATCATGCAGGAGGCTCTGAGCAACGTGCGCAAGCACTCTCTGGCGCGGCAGGTTCACGTTGAACTTACGCGTACCTCACGTTCGTTGATCCTGGTCGTACGGGACAGCGGCATCGGTTTTGACGCCGCCCGCGCGCAAGATGGCCAGCGGAGCCTGGGTCTGATCAGCATGAGCGAACGCGCCCGACTGCTCAACGGCCGGCTGGAGATCACCAGCGCCCCCGGAGAAGGAACGACGGTAACCACGGTGCTCCCCCTCGATACCTACGCAGATGAACCAGAGGACGGATTCTCGCTCTCCTGAGATATGCCAGCATGACCCCATCTCCCATTCGAGTACTGATAGCAGATGACCACGGTGTAGTGCGCGAGGGCCTGCGCGCGGTGTTGGAGCAGGATGATATCGAGGTCATCGGCGAAGCCGGTACTGGCCGCCAGGCAGTGGAACTGGTAGAGCGGGTGCAGCCCGACGTGGTGCTTCTGGACATCCGCATGCCCGACATGAACGGCCTGGAAGCGCTGGCGATCATCAAGGAGCACCATCCTGAGGTGCGCGTAATCGTGCTCACCACCTACGGAACACCGGACTATCTCACACGAGCACTTCAGGCCGGCGCCGATGGTTATCTGAGTAAAGACGCGGATCCGGGCAGCATACCGGGGGTGGTGCGCTCCGCGGTCTTCGGCGAGCGATTGCTAGACCGGGAATTGCTGCGGGCCGCGATGGGTCGACTGCAAACGAGGTCGGCCCCGGTAGAATGCCCGGTAGACAACCCCCTGTCCGAAAGGGAGATGGAAGTACTTCGGCTTATTGTGGCCGGCTACAGCAACGAGGCCATCGCCGAGGCCTTGACCATCAGTCTGCCCACCGTGAAGACCCATGTCCGCCATATCCTGGAGAAGCTGAACGTGGCCGACCGCACACAGGCGGCGGTTTGGGCCGTGCGGCACGGTTTGGGCTAGGAAGGTGCCGGGGACGGCGGGAAGGGGGGGCGAAGATGTAGCAGTTTGGGCCGGCCGCCGCGGCCGCCACTACCCCGCGATCGCGTGCCCGCGCTCCCTATCCAACACCGTTCGTTAAGCTGGGATTAAGAAATCATCCCTGAGGATGAGAAAAATCAACCTCAGGGTGGATTATTCCTGAGCGGCAAAGCGCTAAAATGAGATAGCCGTTCGAATCGCGGCGACGCTGTCGTTCGCGGTGCGGGCGGGACGTCGTATCGTTTCCCTCTCGGTGGTCGAGATCAAGGCTCGAAGTCACCTCTCGCCACGGTCTCGCCGCTCTCGTTCTTGCAAAGGAGGTGGTGTCTATCGACACGCATGAACATCTGTACGCCAACCGCCGACGCTCACGCGTCACACCGTGAGAGAAGCGAGGTATCTATGAGGAAGATGCGAAAAGTTTTCATCCCAGCCACCATCCTGCTTGTTGCCCTGCTGCTGATGGGGGCACTGGTCTTGCCGGTGTTCGCGTCGGCGCGACAGCCCAGCCAACAGGCTCCGGCGCCGGTGTTGCAGGGTGGCGAAGGAGAGGGCTGTCTCAGCTGTCACGAGGGCATCGAGTCGATTCGCCAGCCCGACAGCGACATGATGAAGCAGATCAAGGCCAAGGGCGAGTGTACCACCTGCCACGGTGGCAACCCCAACGTACGCGGCGTCCCCACCTCGACCGTGGCCGTTGAAGCCGCCCACAAGGGTGCGCCCGACACGGTTCCCTTTGACGAATTCTACCCCGACCCCGGCAGCATCTGGGTAGCCGAGAAGACCTGCGGCCAATGTCACCCCGGCTATGCCCACCGCCTGGAACGGGCGTTGATGAATACCGAGGCCGGCAAGATCCAGGGCAATCTGTGGGCCTGGGGGGTGGCCGAGGATCAGAAGGTCATCTACGGTAACTACGATGTATCCGGCTCTGAGGTGCTGGAGGGAACCGACGCCTACAAGGCCTACATGCACGAGCTAATGACGGCCTATCCCGACCAGTTCCCCGAGTCGCTGGAGCAACTACCCAACCCCACCGTGGAGGAAATCCAGGCCGATCCCAAGTTGGCTGCCTTCACCTACCAGCGCCAGCAGTGCCAGCGCTGCCATGTGGGCGTGAAGGGGCGCGCTAAGCGGGCCGATTGGCGGGGGATGGGCTGCTCGGCCTGTCACATCCCCTACAGCAACGAAGGCCTGTACGAAGGCAACGACCCCACCATCCCCAAGGATGAACCCGGCCACCTGCTGGTCCACGAGATCCAGGGTACCCGCGAGGCCCGCAACGGCATTCCCACCGAGACCTGCGTGACCTGCCACAACCGGGGCAAGCGCATCGGTGTCAGCTATCAGGGTCTCATGGAATTCCCATATGGGACACCTTTCTTCGAGGACGGCACCAAGCAGGACGGGGATCATCGGCTCCACACCAAGCGCTACCTCTTCATCAAGGAGGACCTGCACCACGAGAAGCAGAGCCGGCCGGAGAATCCCGAGGGCGGGTTGCTGTGTCAGGACTGCCATACAACCCTGGAGATGCATGGCGATGGCACCATCCCCGGCACCACCCTCGGCCAGGTAGAGATCGAGTGCTCCGACTGCCACGGCACACCCACAGCCTATCCCTGGGAGCTGCCGCTGGGCTACGGTGAAGAGTTCGCTCGCATGAGCGAACGCACCGAGCCTCGTGGCGTGGGGGGACTCACGGACCTGATCGAGCAATTCGGCACGCTCTACAATCCCGAGGCAGGCTACCTGCTCACCGCGCGCGGTAATCCCTTCCCCGAGGTCGTGCGCACGGCCGACAACAAGGTCATCCTGCATTCGGCGACGGGCAAGGACTTCTACGTGCCGCTGCTCAAGGATATCGCCGAGAACAACACCTGGTCTTCGCCCAACGGCGAGGTGGCCATGGAGAAGGTGGCCGCGCACATGGACAAGCTGGAATGCTACTCCTGCCACGCCGACTGGGCGCCCCAGTGCTACGGCTGCCACATCGTGGTCAAGTATGGGGTCGACGCCGAGGGGAACCCCTACACCGATACCGACTGGATCGCCAGCGGCAACACCCGCACCAGCAACGGCACCCACACGACCGTCAAGTCACCGGGCAAGGTGAGCGAAAGCCGCTCCTATCTGCGTTGGGAGTCGCCGGTGTTGGGTGTCAACGGTGAAGGCCGCGTGACACCGTTGATGCCGGGCTGCCAGGTGATCTTCACGGTCATCGGCGAAAACGGCGAGACCCTGACGCATAACCAGATTGCACGCACGCCTCCCGGCACCGAGGGCGGTGGCCCCGAGGGTCAGCGCGGCATGGACATGGCACCCGTGCAGCCGCACACATCCGGCCGTAAGGCCCGCACCTGCGAAAGCTGCCATTCCGATCCCAAGGCGCTGGGCTACGGCATCGAAGGTGGCCGCTTCCTGCTCGGCTACACCGAGGACCGGATCATCGATCTCGAAGGCCCCGACGGCGAGATCCTGGCGGAGAACGCCCAGGTACAGATCGCGGGCATCCCCGATCTGCCCATGGATCTGAGCCAGATCGTGGACCCAGAGACGGGCCAGCAGATGATGACTGTGGGCTCGCACTGGCCCGATTCGGGACCGCTGAGCGCGGAGCAGCGCACTCGTGTCGAACGCACGGGTGTATGCATGGGTTGCCACCAGAACATGGCCAATGCCTCCTTCTGGAACGACCAGGTCATCGCCAAGTTCGGCCGCGTGATGAGCACCGACGAGCACATCAACGTGATGAACCAGGTCATCCAGGCATCGGTGGCGACGGCCGCGGCCGAGGCTCCGGCCCCTGCCGTAGAGGAAGCTCCCCCGGCCGAGGCTCCGGCGCCGGTTTCGGCAGTAGACCAGGCCGCGCTGGAAGAAGTGAAGAGCATGGTCAGCGAGGCCGGTGACATGGCTGCCCAGGCGTCTGAACTGGCGAGCAAGGCTTCCGAACTGGCCGGCGAAGCGGCGGATGCAGCCGAGCAGGCCAAGACCGAAGCTGCAACGGCCAGGGCCGACGCCGCCGCGGCCAAAGCCGAGGCAGCCGACGCCAAGGCCATAGCCCAGGAGGCCGACAGCAAGGCCACGGCCGCCCAGGCCAGGGTCGACGAACTGGCCGCCGAGCCTGCACCCTCGGCCGCCGGCATGGCCATTTGGGTCATTGTGGCGCTGATCCTGGGTCTGCTCTTCGGTGGAGGCATTGTCTACTTCACCCGCAAGTGATCGAGTGTCCCGGTCCCTGTTTCGGCAGGGGCCGGGCGCTACCTTGTGGCCACTCAACGGGAGACAGCATGATGAGTCTACATTCGCGTACGCTAGGACAGGTCAACCATCGCCGGCGCGATCGCCGCGCCCTGTGGTGGGGGGTGTTGGGTGGCGGGGTGGTGTTCGTGGTGGTGTTGTTGATCGGCTTCTGGGTGACTGCCCGGCAGCAAGAGGCGGCCCGGCGGGTAGCCGAGGAGCAACTGCAGGTGCAACAGGCGCAGGTGTTGCAGGCTGCGGCACTGGATCAGCTGGACGCGGGACACGCCGAGACCGCGGCCAAGATGCTAACGCAGGTCATTACCATGACGCCCGCGGAGAGTGAGCCCTACTACTACAGGGCGGTGGCCTACACGATGCTGGAACGCTACGAGGAGGCCGTAGCCGATTTCGACGTGGCGGTGCAGGCCAATCCACATTGGGCCCTGCCTCTGGCCGGTCGGGCCCAGGCCCACGCGGCGCTGGGTGACCTGGATGCTGCCATCGAAGACTATTCCAAGGCCATCAATCTCGAGCCGGGAGAGGCCGCTCTCTATGCCAATCGCGGGCAACTTTATCATCAGCGCGGCAAACTCCAGCAAGCAGCCGATGACTTGAACATGGCGGTGCAACTGGCGCCGGACCTGGTTGCGGCCCGGTTCAACCGCGGCGTGCTCTTGTATGCTCTGGGCAAGTACGAGGAGGCCATCGCCGACTTCGGCCATGCCATCGAGGTTGCTCCCGAGAATGCGCCACCCTACCTGAACCGAGGTTTGATCCTGGCAGAATTGGGAGAGGTGGAAGCTGCCCGCGCCGACTTGCAGAAGTTTATCAGTCTCAGTGACAATGCGGAATGGACGCAACTGGCCATCCAAACACTTGCGGAGCTAGACGAGAAATGACCAACGAAAAGTATCAGGTCCGAGTCCCCGATCTGGACTATTATCGCGAGCAGATCAAATGCCAGGTGGCATGTCCCGTGCATACCGATGCGCGCGGGTATGTGACGGCCATCGCGGCCGGGGATTTCGAGGCTGCCTATCGCATGGCTCGGGATCCCAATCCCCTGGCTTCGATCTGCGGCCGCGTCTGCAATGCACCCTGCGAGATAGCCTGCCGCCGCGGCGATATCGACGCGCCGGTGGCCATCCGGCCGCTGAAGCGCGTGGTGACAGAGCGCTACGGAGTGGAATCGGCTCACCCCATCGACTGGCACCGCGATATGGGGCGGGCAGCAGAGATGGTGGGGAATCTCACGGCGCGCAGCTATCATGCATTGTCGCAACTGGCCCGGCAGCCGGGTCGGCGCCAGGGGCGCGTGGCCGTGATCGGCTCGGGCCCGGCGGGGCTTGCCTGCGCCCACGATCTGGCTTTGTTGGGACATCAGGTTGTGATCTATGATGCTGCTCCGGCCAGCGGGGGCATGCTGCGCTTCGGTATCCCCCTCTACCGGCTCAGCCGGGCCCTGCTCGATCGCGAGATCCAGTCGATCCTGGACCTGGGGATTGAGCTGAGGCTCAATACACCGGTGGGGCGGGAGGTGAGTTTTGCCCAACTGCGCGAGGAATACGACGCGGTGTTCATCGCCACAGGGCTGGGCGAGGGGCGTTCTCTGCGCATTCCGGGTGCCGACCTGGATGGGGTGCTCAAAGCTGTGGATTTTCTTCTCAATGTGAACATGGGTTACAAGGTGGATCTGGGACGGCGGGTGATCGTAATCGGCGGGGGCAATGTCGCGGCCGACGCGGCCCGCATGGCCTTGCGCCAGCAGCGTGCCGGGGCGCGGCCTCTAACCGAACTCGACCAGGTTGAACTCGAACGCGAGGCTGCCTCGGCCGTAGCGCCCGGCGAGGATGAGTCGTTGCACGCGGCGGTGGACGTCGCCCGCACCGCGGTGCGCCTGGGTGTGCCGGATGTACGCATGATCGCGCTGGAGTCGTGGGAGGAGCTGCCTGCCAGCGAAATCGAAATCGAGGAGTCCCTGGAGGAAGGCATCCAAATCTTCCCCGGCTATGGCCCCAACCGTATCCTGGGCGAGAAGGGACGCGTGGTAGGGCTTGAGACGCTGGATGTGGCCTCGGTGTTCGACAAAGACGGCCGCTTCAATCCCCAGTTCGTGCCCAATAGCGAGAAGACCTGGGAGTGTGATACGATCATTCTGGCCATTGGTCAGGCTGCCAATCTCGATTTCCTGGGCCAGGACCACGGAGTGGAGATCAGCCCCCGCGGGTTGATTGTGGTGGACGAGGAGACGGGTGCCACGTCGGCGCCGGGGGTATACGCGGGCGGCGACGTGGTCTACGGCCCGCGCATTCTCATCGAAGCGGTGCGAGACGGCCAGCGCGCGGCCCGAGCCATCGACGGCCAGATCCAGCAGAAACGCATCCGGGTCCAGACTCAGATCCACTGGCGCGACAACCCGAACCATCGCATGCCGGAGGGCTACACCAAACGCCCGCGCATCAAGCCTCCCACCCTGCCCCTGGAACGGCGCATCGGCATCGACGAGGTGGAGCAGGGTTACGACACCGCTCAGGCCATCGCGCAGGCGGAGCGCTGTCTCAATTGCGGCATCAATACAGTGTTCGACGGGACCAAGTGCATTCTCTGCAACGGCTGTGTGGATGTGTGCCCTTGGAGCTGTTTGAAGATCGTCCGAGTCGCCGATCTTGCCGGCGATGAAGCGCTGGAAGCCGTAGTGCGGGCAACTTTCGGCTGTGATATCGCCACGCTGGCGGCGCAAGACATTCCTGCCACGGCCATGCTCAAGGACGACGACCTCTGCACCCGCTGCGGTCTCTGTGCTCGCCGCTGTCCTACGGGCGCCATTACCATGGAGACTTTTTCCTTCGCGGAAACCCTGGCCTACGAGGAGGCCTGATCCCGAGAGGAGTTGAACCAAATGTCCAGTTTCATCCAGAGTGTCACTCAGTCTCGCGTGTGGAAGTCCTTCTTCCGTCACGGTTGGCCGGACGATGAGTTGAATCGTTCGCTGATCATGACGACCAATATTTTCTTCCACCTGCATCCGGTTAAGGTCAGCCGCCGGAGTCTGAAGGCGACCTACTCGTTCGGTCTGGGAATCATTGCCACCATCCTCTTCCTGATTCTCACCGTGACGGGTACGCTGATCATGTTCTACTATGTGCCCTCGACCGAATCTGCCTATCAAAACATTGTGCATCTGCAGACGCGGGTTCCCTACGGGCAGTTGATGCGCAACATGCACCGTTGGGCAGCGCATGCGATGGTGCTGGTGGTGGTGCTACATATGGCTCGCGTTTTCTACACCGGCGCCTATAAGCCACCCCGCGAGTTCAACTGGATCGTGGGAGTTGTGCTGTTGGTGCTGACGCTGGGAGCCAGTTTTACCGGTTATCTATTGCCGTGGGATCAGCTATCGTTTTGGGCCATCACCGTCGGTACCAACATTGCCGGCTATGCCCCGCTCATCGGCGATGACTTGCGCTTCATACTTCTGGGCGGCGTCGAGGTAGGGCAGAACGCCCTGACCCGCTTCTACGCCCTGCACATCATGGTGATCCCGCTGGCGCTGGCAGGGCTGGTCTCGCTGCACATCTGGCGGGTGCGCAAGGATGGCGGGCTGGCCGCGCAGCAGGCGGCCGAGGAACCCCTTCGTTTCGAGCAGGAGGACGCATGATGACGCCACAAACAGGCAACTCGCCCGAGCAGGATCAACGCTTCGCGCGCACGCCCATGAAGACCTACAGTCTGATGGAGCTGGTACGCGGGGTCTCGCCCATGGTGGAAAAAGGCCCCGATGACACCATCTTTTCCTTCCCCATGGTGGCGCTGCTGGAGCTGATCTTGCTGATCGGTACCACCCTGGTCCTGGTCATATTCTCCCTGCTGCGCGACGCGCCGCTGGAAGAATTGGCAAACCCCGATGTGGTGACCAATCCGGCCAAAGCGCCCTGGTACTTCATGGGCCTGCAAGAGCTATTGCTGCACATGCATCCTCTGCTGGCAGGCATCATCTTCCCCGGCCTGGTCATTCTCTTCCTCATCATCCTGCCCTACATCGATGTGGACAAGAGCGATGCGGGCCGCTGGTTCGGCACGGCGCGTGGGCCCAAGTGGGTGTTCTTTACCACGCTGTATACGGTGGTCATGCAGACCGCGCTGATCATATTTGATGAGGAGGTGGGGCTGCGCGGCCTGGGCGCGGCGTCGCCCCTGATCTTGCAGGTCATCGGCCCACTGTTGTTCGGGGTGTTGTTGTTTGGCCTGCCCGCTCTATTCGTGCGGCGCTACCATCCCACCCGCCGGGAGTGGATGTTGGTGCTCTTTACCATCATTCTCGCTTCGGCCGTGGTGTTGACCATCAGCGGGTTCCTGTTCCGGGGGCCGGGCATGCATCTGTATGCGCCCTGGAACATGCCCGGCGGCTATAATCCCTGGTCCAGCCTGTAGACGGAGGTCTTGATCATGTCCAACGACAAATCCGGCAAGAAGATCGATCGCAGACAGTTTCTGGGCGCGGTGTTTGGCGTTTCGTTCCTCGCTTTGCTCGGCGAGACCGGGTTTATCTTCAAAGAATTCGTCACGCCCATTTTGGAAGAAGGCTCGTTTGGCACGGTCATCCGTGCAGGCCGCGTGGAAGAATTCGAGATGAATTCGGTGAACTACTTCCGGCAGGCCCGGTTCTATCTCGTGCGGGTGGAGGGCGGTTTCCTGGCGCTCTATCGCAAATGCACCCACCTCGGCTGTGTGGTACCGTGGATCGAAGAGGAGCGCAGGTTCAACTGCCCCTGCCACAGCTCGGTGTTCACGCCCCTGGGCGAGGTGGTGAGTGGGCCTGCTCCCCGGCCGCTCGACCTGTTCCCGGTGGAAATCCGCGATGGCGAGGTGTACGTC
>RFJM01000057.1 GCA_003694905.1 Caldilineae bacterium | reverse complement strand
TTCGGCCAGCGCGGCGTCATTGCCGGCATCGCAGGCGAGATGGAAGCCACCCAGCCCCTTGACCGCCACGATGCCGCCCGCCGCCAGGAGCTCCTGTGCAGCTCGCAATGCCGGCTCGGTCCCCGTTATCGGCGCGCTGCCGTCGCCTCCACTCCGCTCGAACCAGATACCGGGCCCGCATTCGGGACAGGCGTTAGGCTGAGCATGGAAGCGGCGATCGCGGGGATCCTCGTACTCGGCCCGGCAGGCCGGGCACATGGGGAAGACCGCCATGGTGGTGAGCGGCCGGTCATAGGGGATGTCCCGGATGATGGTGAAGCGGGGGCCGCAGTTGGTGCAGTTGATGAAGGGATAGCGATAGCGCCGGTCGGCAGGATCGAAAAGCTCTCGCAGGCAATCCCGGCAGGTGCAGATGTCGGGCGAGACAAGGGTGGCCGCCGCGGGCTGGGCCTGGCTGTGCACAATGCGGAAGGAAGTCTCGCCCCGAGCAGGTAGTTGCTGCACCAACACCTGCTCGATATGGGCCAGCGGAGGCGCCTGCTCCACCAGTCGTTGCTGGAAACTATCCAGCCGTGCCGGTGCGCCTTCCACCTCGATAAACACGCCACCGCTGTTGTTGCCCACAAACCCGACCAGGCCCAATTCGGTGGCGATACTGTACACAAAGGGACGAAAGCCGACACCCTGAACGACACCGGTGACGGTGAGACGACGGCGTTCGGAGATGGCAGAAGAGGAGGGCTGGCTCATGGTGGCATCAAGGAGGGTAGCGCAACGGTCGCGATTGTACACGTCCCGGCCTTCCTGAGCAACCCGGTACCCTAGGTTAGTCCCGAACCGCAGATGCCTGCAGAGCGGTACCGTGTTCCTGCCCGAGCGGGGTGAGTTGAGCACCGCGTGCCGGCTACTTCGCACATGCGCGCTGTTCTTGCACGCGATCTGTCACCTGTCATCCCAGCCATGTCTGGGCGGCGCGCAATGGCGGGAACCCACACCTTGCGGCGAAGCTCCCAGACACTTGACACGTGACAATGACAGCAAATTCGGGCAGCGTTTTTCCGCTGTGGCCGGAGGGACCGGCATAAGAGAAATGCGCTCTCCCAATCAGGCGCCCAGTGCAAATGCTATCTGCGAGAGATTCATCGGCACCTGTGGCAGGCAGCGCTTGGGCCACACGATCGTCCTCAACGAGACGCATCTTCGTGACAGGGGCACTTTCTCGCAGATCTAAAGGTATTGCGCAAAAACCCTGACCAGCGCTTCGATATCCGACAATCCTTCCTGCAACACACGATAAACGATCATACGATCAATCTCCAGATAGTCATGCACCAGGATATTGCGAAAACCAATCATATTGACCCACTTGTCCCGCATCGTCTGATCGATGACCCCCTGTTCGTTCAAGATGTAGGGAATATCACGATAGGAGTTAACTGTCCCTAGATCGTTGTCAGCAACAATACGACTACCGATATCGTTGCATGCCTCGATTGCGAGTTGCAAGAAACGCTCTGCGCTGCCGTAGCGTTCCGGATCCTCCTGGAACTCATTGAAGCTATAGGCTTACAACCGGTTCAACACTGTCAGATACTCGTCAAGTTTGTTAAGTCGTTTTCGTACGACTTCTTTGTTGACCACCGAGAATCCTCCGTTTGTAGGCCCGGCGCTGAACCTCGAGATAGGGTAGAAAATCAAGGTATTGACGTACGACGTTGGAGTATAGCGTGCCCCGGTCGAAGTCGGCCGCCTGGTAGATGACCCGATTATGCTTAATGACCTCGTAACGCAAGACGAGATCATCGGTATCGAGGATGAGCAGATCGATGTAGTCGAAACCTTCCCGCACCAGATCGTTCATCAATTTCAGCCTGAGATCAGGGGGATAGCCCGGGCGCGGCACGACGGCCAGATCGAGATCACTGTGCGCGTGCGTTTTGCCCGTGGCTCGGGAACCAAAAAGATATACAGCCAAGATTGCAGGGTAACGGGCAAAAATTGCAGTTAAGCGAGGATCGATGTCATCCATACGGCTGTAGTTTAGCATGATTCCAGCCCCCTGCCCAAGCATTTACTCAGACACTCCTTGGCGTTGGTGGCGTTGCGTACGTAACATGCCGTACAGTACGCGCGGCGCTCTCTTGGCGCCGCGGGCAGGGTTGGGTACAACCTTCTCCTGTGGTCACCCTTGCCGGTAGGGCTGTGCCCCCCTGAGTGCTTCGTCACGATACAGCACCTGGCTGCAACAACTTGCTGGCATGGAAGCCGGCCCAATCCCGGCCACCTGCCCACCATCCCAGCTTGCCCCCATATCAAAACGCCCCCCAATGTCGCGAAATTGACAAGCGAAGGTAGCCCATGTTACACTTCTGATATATCAGTGATATGTAAGACCATCACCGGTCCGGCTCTCTCCGTAGTCGCCGGCCATGATGCATCGCCTGCTCCGGCCGGCCAGCCCGCCCGAAAGGTGCTGCAGCCCTGGCGCCGGCAGCCCGCAGCAACCGGTGCACCCCGGACCGCCGCGGCGGTCGTCACTTCAGGCGCGCGGCGAAGCTTCCTTCGCCGCGCCACTCCCCCGAGTGCCCGAGCCAAGCCGCCGCACTCCCGCAGCCTTCACAATCGATCACACCGCGGTGTCGACCCGCCGACGGGAGGCCGGCGAGCTACGTTTCGACCGGCCGGGCGAAGTCCGGTGCGAATCCGGCGCTGTCCCGCAACTGTATGGCCTTGTGCCGAGCCAGACCGCCCCGCGACCCCGCTCATGCGATGCGCACTTCCGAGGAGAAGGAGCCATCCCCAACAGGGTGGCTCCTTTTTTGATTGCGCCGACCATCGATCTCATCGCTTCATCTTGCACCGAGGAAGCACCATGATTCCCGAACCCCATCCAGAGGATGCCTCAGGTTTGAGGCAGTTTCGACGTTTGTCGGACGCGCAGTGCGAGAGGCTCTACGCCGCCTGCCTCCAGATCCTGGAGGAAACCGGCGTGCAACTACACCACCAGGAGGCCATCGACCTGCTGAAGAAGGCCGGCGTCACCGACATCGACGGCAACCGCGTGCGCATTCCCCCGCGTCTGGTCGAACAGGCCCGCAGCACCGCGCCCGGAGAAGTCACCCTGTACAACCGCGCGGGCGAGCCGGTGATGCCTGTCAGAGGGCGCAATGTGTTCTTCGGGCCCGGCTCCGACTGCCTGCACATCATTGACCACCGCGACCAGAGGCGGCGGCCGGCCGTGCTACAAGACGTTGAGGAGGGCATGAGGCTCGTAGACGCGCTGCCCAATCTGGACTTCACCATGTGCATGTTCCTCCCCTCCGACGTGAACCAGGCCGTGGCCGACCGCTACCAGATGGCCGCGATGCTCAAATACACCACCAAGCCCATCCTCTATGTGACGACGGAATTCGACGGCTGCGTGGACGCGGTGAAAATGGCCGAACTGGTGCGCGGCGGCGAGCGGGCCTTGCACGAGAAACCCCTGGCCGCCTGCTACATCAATGTGACCACCGGGCTGGTACACAACCCCGAGGCGCTGGAAAAGCTCCTCTACCTCTCGGAGAAAGGGCTGCCCTTTGCCTATGTGCCCTCGACCCAGGGCGGTGTGACCGGGCCTGTGACCGTAGCGGGGGCACTGGCCGTGTCCCAGGCGGGTGCCCTGGCCGGACTGGTGATCTCGCAGCTGAAACGCGAGGGGACGCCCTTCATCATGCCCGGCTGGGGAGGCAACATGCTCGACATGCGCACGACCGTACAGCCCTACTCGGACCCGGACAAGCGCGTCATTGCCGCGGACTTCGTACATTGGCTGGGGCTGCCCATGTTCGCGCTGGCAGGATGCAGCGATGCCAAGACGGCCGATCAGCAGGCCGCGGCCGAAGCTGCCCTTACTCTGCTCACCGATGTCATTGCCGGCGCCAATATCATCCACGACCTGGGCTATCTCGAATCAGGTCTGACCGGCTCGTTCGCCCAGCTGCTCATCGTCCATGAGATCGTCGACTGGATCCAGCACTTCTTCCGGCCTGCGCAGATAGATGACGAAACCCTTGCCCTGGATCTCATCCAGGAGCAGGGGCCGGACGGCCAGTTCCTGGACAGCGATCACACCTATGAGCACTTTCGCGAGCGCTGGTATC
>RFJM01000462.1 GCA_003694905.1 Caldilineae bacterium | reverse complement strand
CTTAGACACGACCTCGGCGATTTCCTCGGCATCGACCTCTTCTTTCAGCAGCGCGCCTTCCTTTTGGAGCTCGCGTAGCCGCGCTTCCGCCTCGGCCAGCTCTTTTTCGAGCTGATTGAGTTGGCCGTACCGCAGTTCCGCGGCCCTCTGCAGATCGTAGTTGCGTTCGGCCTCTTCGATCTGGGTGCGGACGGTGTCGATCTGTTCCTTGATGGAGCGCACCTGGCTGATGGCCTCCTGCTCGGTTTGCCAGCGAGCCGTGAGCGCAGCGCTTTCCGCTTTGCGTTCGGCCAGTTCCTGCTCCAACGCGGCCAGGCGCTCCTTGCTGGCCTTGTCCTTCTCCTTCTTCAGAGCTTCGCGCTCGATCTCCAACTGCATGATCTGCCGGTCGATCTCATCCAGCTCCTGTGGCTTGGAGTCGATTTGCATGCGCAGCCGGCTGGCCGCCTCGTCGATCAGGTCGATGGCCTTGTCGGGCAGAAAGCGGTCGGAGATGTAGCGATGGCTGAGGGTGGCTGCGGCAATGACTGCTCCATCGGTGATGCGCACGCCGTGATGCACCTCGTAGCGCTCCTTCAACCCGCGCAGGATGCTGATGGTGTCTTCCACGCTGGGCTCCTGGATGAATACCGGCTGAAAGCGGCGCTCGAGCGCGGGATCTTTTTCGACGTGCTTGCGATATTCGTCCAGGGTCGTGGCGCCAATGGCATGCAACTCGCCTCGCGCCAGCAAGGGCTTGAGCATGTTGCTGGCATCCATGGCGCCCTCCGCGGCACCGGCGCCAACCAGGGTGTGCATCTCATCGATAAAGAGGATGATCTGTCCCTCGGCCGCGGTGATCTCCTTGAGTACGGCCTTCAGGCGCTCCTCGAACTCGCCCCGGTACTTGGCGCCCGCCACCAGCGCGCCCAGGTCCAACGCCACCACCCGTTTGTCCTTGAGCCCGGCAGGCACATCGCCGTTGACGATGCGTTGGGCCAGTCCTTCCACGATGGCGGTCTTGCCGACCCCGGGCTCACCAATGAGCACGGGGTTGTTCTTGGTCCGCCGGCTGAGGATCTGGATCACACGGCGGATCTCCTCATCGCGACCGATGACCGGATCGAGCTTGCCCTTGCGCGCCTCGTCGGTCAGATCGCGACCGTACTTGGCCAGGGCCTCATACTGGTCCTCGGGGTTGGGGCTGGTCACGCGCTGGCTGCCCCGGATGGAAGCCAGCGCCTGGATGATGGCGTTGTAGTCGACGCCCGCGCGGGCCAGTAACTCCCGAATGTTGTGTGGGGCCTTCGGCGCTGCCATTGCCATGAGAATGTGTTCGGTCGAGGTATAGTCATCCTTCATGCTATCGGCAATGGCCTGGGCTTCTTCCAGAAGGGTGGCCGTGTCCCGGCTCATACCCACCTGCTTGGTAGCGCCGGTCGCGCGCGGCTTCGCTCCCAACGCCCGCTCCAGATCCTGCCGCACCATTCCCGGATCCACACCGATGCGGTTCAGGACGGCGGGCACCACACCCCCCTGTTGCTCCAGCAAAGCCGCCAGCAGGTGCTCGGGGTCCACCGTGGGATGATCATAGGATTGTGCGAGACTCTGTGCTTCCAAAACGGCTTCCTGAGCTTTCTGTGTAAAACGATCAAATCGCATAACGGTTTCGTCTCCTTATAACACTTTCGATGATTTCTTCCAAAGCAACTTCAGTCTACTGCCCTTGCGTTGGTTCAGCGTAAGATTTAGGTTAGTACAGCATAAGAGGATGGAGGCAAGAGGATGCGACCGTCGGAGACCCCGCCCGCGGGAGACGGAGCAGCATCCCAACGGCACCCTGAAAACCCTGCTTCCAGCGCCAGTTCGTGTTACAATCGTTGTTCCGGAATCCCTTTCTGTCTTCAAGCCAACGTTCATGTCTCCTACCACACCCATGTATCGCGTGGGCCCCGGTCATTTCGAGACCGACGAGGCCCGCTTGCAGAAAGCCCTGGAGCGCTACCACGAAGGCAAGGGCCTTATCGGCGGGGATCCCCGCCGTCGCCCGCGCTGGTTGCATCCCTTGCCTCCCGAGCCGGCTCGTGCCTTTCGTCTGCACCAATCCTCGCCCGAGCATCTACAACGACTCCAGACATTTTTGCACCACAGACCCCTCGAGATCGAAATCGGAAGTGGCCGCGGTGATTTCATCCTCGACTGGGCCGCCAGACATCCCCGGCGACATTTCCTGGCCTTCGAGGTGAAATACAAACTCATGCGGCGGATCGTGCTCAAGGCCGAGAAACAGGGTCTCGGCAACCTGTGGGCCACCGACGATGATGCACGCTACGACCTCCCTCGCCTGCTGCCACCCGCCAGCGTCAGCGTCTTCCACATCCTCTTCCCCGACCCCTGGTGGAAGCCCAAGCACCAGGCTCGCCGTCTCTTTGTTCCCCCGTTTGTCGACGTCCTCGGCCTCCTGCTGGAGCCCGGGGGGATCTTGCGGGTGGCCACCGATGTCCCTGGTTATGGCGACTACATTGTTGAACTCGTCGAGGGCCATCCCGATTTCCTTCCCCACGATCCTGCCCTGGCCGAACGCTTTGCCGATGCCGCTCCCACCAGTCGCCAGGCATTTTGCGACGAAATCGGTCGTCCCTACACTTACTACTTCTTCGCCAAACGATCATCCTGATCCCACTTACGTCTTTCTCAACAGGAGCATGACATGACCCGCGAGATCATCCATACCGATCGAGCCCCCGCAGCCGTTGGTCCCTACTCCCAGGCCGTTAAGGCCGGCTCCCTGGTCTTCACCGCCGGACAGATCGGACTGGACCCGGTCACCGGCCAGCTACGCACCGGTCTGGAAGCCCAGACCCGCCAGGTGTTAGCCAACCTGCAAGCCGTGCTACAGGCTGCAGGCACCGATTTCTCCAACGTGGTCAAGACCACCATCTATCTCACCGACATGTCCCACTTCTCGGTGGTCAACGGCATCTACGGCCAGGTGGTCGGGGATGCTCCGCCGGCGCGCTCGACCGTAGCGGTCGCGGCCCTACCCCTGGACGCGTTGATCGAGATCGACGTTATTGCCCTCGTCCCCTGATACACCCCGCCTGGGCGCGAGAGAGGCGGCCGCGGCCGTCTCCCTCGCGCTGCCATCTTTCCAGACCTACTGTACCCGTTGCCCGCTCCCCCGTGTCGGGGCGATTTCCGCATCTCTTCGGCCAGGGGCTATAATCAGATGTCCCCCAATTGCCTTCGGGCAAGCGTTCGCCGGGGAATGGTGAACATCGTCAGAGCCGTGTGCGCTGCGGAATCCTTGAACGGCGAGACATGCGATGCCCATCTCCGTCGTGTTCCCCCCTCGTTCCACGACATCATCTCCTAGCCCATGAGTGCCCAAGCCAACTTCGTCCACCTCCACGTCCACAGCGAGTATTCCCTGCTCGACGGCCTCAGCCGCATTGACGAGCTGGTCGTCCGGGCCAAAGAACTGGGCCAGCCGGCCCTGGCCCTGACCGACCACGGTGCCATGTATGGGGTCATGCCCTTCTATCGCGCTTGCAAACGCGAGGGAGTCAAACCCATCATCGGCATCGAGACCTATCTGGCCCGCAAGAGCATGTATGATCGCGATCCTGAACTGGACAAAACGCGTTTTCACATGCTGCTGCTGGCCGAGAATCAGGAGGGCTATCGCAACCTCCTGGAAATTGCCAGTGTGGCGCAACTGGAAGGGTACTACTACAAGCCGCGCATTGATCGCGCCTTCATGGCCGAGCACAGCCAGGGGTTGATTGCTACCACCGGTTGCATGGCAGCCGAGATACCGCGGGCCATCGCCGAAGGGAACATGAAGCTTGCACATCAGATCATGGGCGAGTATGTGGATATCTTCGGTCGAGACCGCCTTTTTGTGGAACTCCAGGAACACAGCATCCCCGAACTCACCCGGATCAACAAAACCCTGATCGAGATGGCTTCGCACTACCGGCTGCGGTTTCTGGCCACCAATGACGTGCACTATACTCGCGCCGAAGATGCCGACCCGCACAAAGTCTTGCTTTGCATCCAGACGGGTTCCACCGTACAAAACCCCAAGCTCGTCTTCTCGGACAATGGCTACTATCTCAAATCCTACGAAGAGATGGCAGCTCTTTTCGGCGAGGTCCCCGGCGCCCTGAGCAATAGCCTGCTCATCGCCGAGATGTGCGACGTCAACCTGGATAGCAGCGGCTACCATCTGCCCCAATTCGACGTGCCCGAAGGCTACGACGCGCACAGCTATCTGCGAGAACTCTGTGAAGCCGGTCTGGTGCGGCGGTATGGCGAGGAGCGAGCGCGCAACGATCGGCAGCTGCGCGCCCGCCTCGAGCATGAACTCAACATCATCCACCGCATGGGCTTCGACACCTATTTCCTCATCGTCTGGGACCTCTGCCAGTTTGCCAGCCGTAGCGACGAGTGGTGGGAACGCCATCATGACCCTTATCCCTACAGCTCGTACGAAGAGTGGAAGAAAAACGAGATCTGGTACAACGTGCGTGGTTCTGGGGCCGGTTCGGTGGTAGCCTACACCCTTGGCATCACCAGCCTGGATCCCCTCGAACACGGCCTCATCTTCGAGCGTTTTCTCAATCCCGGCCGTGTCTCCATGCCCGATATCGACCTGGACTTTCCCGATGACCAGCGCTCGCAGATGGTGGAGTACGCGGCGCGCAAATACGGCAAAGAAAAGGTGGCGCAGATCATCACTTTTGGGACATTGGGCGCGCGGGCGGCCATCCGCGATGTCGGTCGCGCTCTGGACATGTCTCTGGAAGAGGTTGACAGGCTCGCGCGCATGGTCCCCGCCATTCCGGGCAAGCCCGCCAAGATCGAGCATGTGCTCGATAGGGAGCATGAGTTCTACTCCAGGGAGCTGGCCACCGAGTACCGGGAAAAGCCGGAGGTGCGTACCTTGCTGGACACGGCGCGCAAGCTCGAGGGGGTGGCCCGCCATGCCTCCAGCCACGCCGCCGGGGTGATCATCTCCGACCGACCTCTGCACGAGTACCTGCCTCTCAATCGCCCGACCAGTGGCGATACCGGCCTGGGCGGACTGGACCGGGTCACCCAATGGCCTATGGAGATCGTCGAATCCATCGGCCTGCTCAAGGTCGATTTCCTGGGCCTGAGCACCCTCACGGTGATGCGCAAAGCTGCAGAGCTGATCCGAGAGCGATATGGGGTCAACTACACCATCGACAACATACCCTATGATGTGGGACATGTCGGCCCGGACCCATCCAAGAAACCCGAAGCCCTGTTCGAAATGCTGAGCAAGGGAGAGGTCTCGGGCGTGTTCCAGGTGGAAGGCTCGGGCATGCGCCGTTTGATGATCAACATGCAGCCCCGCCGCTTCGACCACATCGTGGCCGCGATTTCCCTCTATCGACCCGGCCCGATGGAGAACATCCCGGAGTACATCCGCCGCATGCACGCGGCCATCTTCGAGAACAAGGATCTGGTCCGATACCATACCCCCGAACTCGAACCCATCCTCCGGGATACCTACGGCATCCTGGTCTACCAGGAGCAAATCATCCGCATCGCTTCCGAATTGGCAGGGTATGAGCCCGGCGAAGCGGACATGATCCGCAAGGCCGTGGCCAAGAAGAAAAAGAAGCTCATGGAGGAGCATCGGATCAAGTTCACCGAAGGGGCCATGCAGCGCGGTTTCTCGCGCGAGGTGTGCGAGGCGATCTGGAACGACATCGAATACTTCGCGCGCTACGGCTTCAACAAAGCCCACGCGGCCGACTATGCCAAAGTGACCTGCCAGACCGCTTTCCTCAAGGCGCACTACCCGCTGGAATACATGAGCGCCATGCTCACGGTCGAGCGGGATAAGACGGACAAGATCAGCCGCTACTTGGCCGATTGTCGGCGTATGGGCATTCCGGTTCTCCCGCCGAATATCAACCGCAGCGGCCTGGACTTTCAGATCCAGGAACTGCCGCCCGACGTGGATCCCGAGGCGTTCAAACCGCGCAACATCGGCTTCGAATTCCCGGTCCCCAAGGGCTACGGCATCCGCTTCGGCATCGGGGCCATCAAGAACGTGGGCGAGGGTGCCATCGAGACCATCCTGGCGGCCAGGGAGGAAGGTGGCCCCTTCACCAGCCTGGAGGACTTCTGCACGCGCGTCGACCTGCGCCAGCTCAACCGACGCACCATGGAGTGCCTGATCAAGGTAGGTGCATTTGATGATTTCGCCGACCGCGAGATGGTCCTGGCCGTCCTGGATACCATGATGCAGTACTCCAGCACCGTGTGGGAGAATAAGTCTGTCGGACAGATCGGCCTCTTCGACGATACACCCGAGATCGTCAGCGGCCTGACCAATCTGTTGAACCCACCCCCGTCCTACACGCCCGTCCCCGCGCGCGAGCGCCTCAACTGGGAAAAGGAGCTGCTAGGCGTGTACGTTTCCGAACATCCCCTGGATCGCATCAGCGGCAAATTTCAGGAGGCCATTACCTGTACCAGTACCGAACTCTCGCCCCACCTGGCCGGCAAACCGGTCACCATGGTCGGCATGATCAACGGTGTGCGGGTGATTTTCACCAAAAGCAGAAAACGCATGGCCTTCCTCACCCTGGAAGATCATCACGGCGAGTTCGACGTTACCGTCTTCCCCCGCACCTTTGAGCAGACGGCCGAGCATCTGTTGCAAGAGGGAGCCATCGTCTTGGTTCGGGGCAAGGTGGATGTTCGGGATGAGAGAGTGGGCGTTGTCGCCGACCACATCACCGACCAGTACTCCTATGCCGAGGCTCTGGCCGAAGCACCGCAGCCCTACGATTTCGGCGACCTCTTCATCCCGCCCGACGAGGAATCCCCCTTCGCCGAACCGTCCGACGAGTTGTCGGCCGAGGAGGAACCGGAACCCGCACCCATACCGGCCCAGGTGGAGGAATCGCGCCCGGCCGGTACCAACAGTGCGGCCGGGAAGACCGAGCCTGCCCCCTCTGTGACTACAACTCGCGAAGCCATCGGGGAGTCGGCTCCACCGCGACATCGTATTCGCGTATTCCTCGAATTGACAGGCAGCCGCGACATGCACCAGCGCCGGCTCAAACAGGTCGTGAGCATCTTGCAGCGCTACGAGGGAGCAGACCGTTTTTGCCTGGTCGTGCACGATCCGCGCGGCCGCGTCGAATTGGATTTCCCCAACGACACCACCCGGTACTGTATGGAACTCGCGTCCGAGCTTCAGAGTCTCCTGGGTCCTAACTGTTTCGAGGTGAATCGGATTTGAACGACATAACCCCCAAGACCCCGCGCGTCTGGGTCATCGGCCTGGACGGCGTGCCCTGGTCCCTGTTGCAGCCCTGGATTGACCAGGGTCATCTTCCCACGCTGGCCCACATCCAGGCCCATGGTGCCTGGGGTGGCCTGCGTTCCACCATCCAATTTCTCACGGCCGTAGCCTGGTCCAGCTTCATGACGGGCATGAACCCCGGTAAGCACGGCGTCTTCGATTTTGCCCGCCGTATCCCCGGCACCTACGACCAGGAGCTGACCAACGCGGCCCGGCGCTCGGGCCGTACCCTCTGGCGTATCCTCTCCGACGCGGGCAAACGCGTGGGTGTCGTCAATGTACCCATGACTTTTCCTCCCGAGCAGGTCAACGGCTTCCTGATTTCGGGCCTGGACACGCCCGGCCTGGATTCACCCTACACCTACCCCCCTGAACTGAAGGCCGAGGTGAACGACGTGCACTTCATCGCCGTCAGCACGGTGGGGAAGTCCCATGCCCGCTATCTGCAGGAGACGCTGGAGGGGATCGATAAACGCTTTGAACTGCTGTGGCGTACCATCAATCGCCAGCCTCTGGACTTCTACATGTGGGTGGAGATGGAGACGGACGCCATCCAGCATTGCTCCTGGCATTTGCTGGCGCAGCCGGAGCATCCCCAGCACGATGCTATTCTGCAGGTCTACAAACGCATCGACCACCACCTCAAGCAGCTCGTCGAGACCCTGCCCGACGATGTCACCCTGATCGTCATGTCGGATCACGGCGCGGGACCCATCGTCAAGACGGTGTATCTGGATCGCTGGCTGGCGCAGAACGGCTGGCTGCACATGCGCCAGGGCCCCGAATTGGGGCTGTCGGACCGGGCGCGGCATCTGGCGCGGGTCACACTCAAACAGAGCCTGTATCTGGCGCAACGCTTCTTGCCCGTGAGCGTCAAGGGTTTTCTCAAGCGTTTCACCGGCGCCCACGCAGCGGTGGAGACTTTCATCGACAAAGCCGACATCGACTGGTCACGGACCCTGGCCTATTCTACCGGCAACCTGGGCAACATCAATCTCAATATCAAAGGCCGGGATCCCCAGGGGGTGGTGGAACCGGACGAGGTGGAACAGGTTATCGCTCAGATCACCCAGGGGCTGCTGGCGCTGCGCGACCCCGACACCGGCGAACCGATGGTGGCCGAGGTCATGCGTCGGGAAGAGATCTACAGCGGCCCGCATGTTGAGCAGGCCCCGGACCTGCTGATCCGCTGGCGCGACGATAAGTACCTGGCCACCAAAGACTACGAAGGGCGGCCGGACGGCCCCATCTTTGGCGTCAAGCAAAAGTTCGGCCGTCATGGTGCTGCCTACGCCCTTGACCAGACCGGCACCCATATCATCGAAGGCATCTGCATGTTCTACGGCTACGGCGTGCGGCCGCAGGTGCAGCTCCGCGACGCCCAACTCATCGATCTGGCCCCCACCATTCTTCACCTGCTGGAAGTGCCCATCCCCCGCGCCATGGACGGACGGGTGCTGACCGAGCCATTTGTGCCGGCCATTGCGGGGCGGCCTCCTCGCTACGAGGAATATGAGCGTGATATCGGCGCCGGGCCGGGCATCGACCTCAGCGCCGACGAAGAAGAGGCGATTCGCGCCCGCCTGCAAGGGCTGGGCTACGTGGCTTGAGGACCGCCGATGGCCATGTCCTCTTCGGTCCCCGACCTGACGGTCATCATGGTCAACTGGAACGCGGCAGCCTATCTGCCTGCCGCGCTGGATTCCCTCTTCGCGGCCGAGGATGATCTGAATCTGGAAGTGTGGTTGATCGACAACGCCTCCAGCGATGATTCGGTGGCGCTGGTGCGTTCGCGCTACCCCAGGG
>RFJM01000461.1 GCA_003694905.1 Caldilineae bacterium | reverse complement strand
GTGGCGAGACGCAGGCAAGGGCGGAAGCAGGTGGGCCTTCCTCCGGCATCGCGTGGTGGTCTGTCACGATCACATCAATGCCCTTGTCCCGCAGGATGCGGATGCGTGACTCGTCCGAGGAGCCGTGATCGACCGTGATGAGCACGTCGGGACGAGAATCGGATTGCAGAATGCGCTGCACGAGGCCGTCAGTGAGGCCATAGCCTTCTTGCAGCCGGTGCCCGATCCAGGACTGGATGCGCTCGGCCGGCACACCGAACAGCTCCTCAAGGGCGAGTCGCACGACGGCGTGCCCGGTGACACCATCGCAGTCGTGGTCGCTGACAATCGCGATCCGTTCTCCCGAGACGATGGCCGTCACGATTCGGGCAGCGGCCGGTTCGATAGCGGAGAGCCCCCGGAAATGATCGAGATGGCGCAGGGCAGGGGAAACGATCGGCACCAGAAAGTCGGGTTGCAGGATGCCTTCGATTCGGCCGGCGAGCACATGCGCAGCAAGCTCGCCCAATCCATGCTGCCGGGCGCAGCGCAGCGTGTCGGCGTCGACCGTCCGATTCAGCAAACGAGGTGCCGGATACTGGATCCGGCCTCTTTTGGCCATTGATGCGGGCGAAGATGCAGGTTTGCTCAAGATTCCTTGCCCTCCGGCTCGACCAGCAGAGTGGCTCCCTTCGCGCCGACGATGCGCACCCGGGTGCCTTCCGGAAGATCCGGCCCTTCCACGCGCCAGCGCGTGTCGTCGATACGCACGGCACCCACGCCATCGTGAATGGGCTCGATGAGATCCGCGCTGCGTCCGACGTACTGGCTCGAGCGGGCATTGAGCGTCGCGCCTTCCGACGCCAGCTTGCGGCGGTGTGTATAGATCACGTTTCCGGCCGTGCACACCGACGAGAAGAACGCGAAAGCCACCACCTGCGTTTTCCAGCCGAGATCCGGAAACAGGAAGAGCAGCAGCCCTGTCAGGACCGCGCCCAGCCCTTCCCAGAAGAGGAAGATGCCGGGCACGACCAGTTCGCCTCCCATGAGCAGCAGTCCGATCGTCAGCCAATGCCAGTGCGTGAAAGGAAGCAGTCCATTCAGTTCCATCAGCCTGCCTCCTTGCGCGTCGTCGCCATGTCATGGAGCAGTTCCGTGATGCCGCCGACCGAGCTGGCCACGCCACTGGCCTCCATGGGCAGGAACACGAGGCGACTGTTTTCTCCCGCGCCGATGACGCCGAGCGCATCGATGTATTTCTGCGCAACGAAATAATGGATCGCGCGTGGATCGCCCTCCCGGATGGCTTGCGAGACCGTCTCGGTGGCCTTGGCTTCTGCCTGGGCCAGGCGCTCGCGCGCCTCGGCCTCGAGGAATGCCTGCTGTTTCTTGCCTTCGGCCTCGAGGATCACGGCCTGCTTCTCGCCTTCGGCGCGCTTGATGGCCGCTTCGCGATCCCCTTCGGCCTCCAGGATCGCGGCACGTTTCTCGCGCTCCGCCTTCATCTGCCGCGCCATGGCTTCGACCAGATCCTGCGGCGGCGCGATGTCCTTGATCTCGACGCGAGTCACCTTGATGCCCCAGGCATCGGTGGCGGCGTCCACGACAGAAAGAAGATTGGCATTAATCTTGTCGCGGCCGGACAGCAGTTCGTCGAGGTCCATGCTGCCCATCACGGTGCGGATGTTGGTCATCGCCAGATTCTCGATGGCGCGGTGCATGTCGCGCACCTCGTAAGCAGCCTTGGCGGAATCGACCACCTGATAGAAGACGACACCGTCGGCCCGCACCATGGCATTGTCCCGCGTGATGACCTCCTGGCTCGGAATGTCGAGCACGGATTCCATCATGTTGATCTTCTTGCCGATTCGGTCGATGAATGGGACGATAAGGTTGAGTCCGGGGCGCAGGGATATGCGAAACCGTCCGAAGCGCTCGACCGTCCATTCTTCGCCCTGTGGGACGATCTTGACGCCGGCGAAAAGCGTTGCGATGACGACGGCGACAAGGACAAGAACAAAAATACCAGCGATTTCCATCATATACTCCTATTTCTATTGCCCATTAAGATAGATAGCACAGGCCCGCAACGCCGCAAGCGTCGTGGATGTGTCTTCGTTCAGCAGTTCCCGGCATTGCTTCAGACACAGGTCGGCGATACGGAAGACATCGGAGGCCTCGGCCTGCACCTGGTACTGCATACCGCGCCCCTTCCAGGCACGCATGAATAGGTGACCGCCCTGGCGCTCGAGTGCCAGCCCCTTGCCGGAGTTGCCACGCTTGTCGAAGGTGCAGCGGCTTGCATAGCCCAGAATGACGGCCGAGAAGAGGGGCAGTTCGTGTTCCGTGAGCTGGATGTAGAGTTTTTCGTTCCAGTCGTAGCGCCCGTTGGCGATGTGGAACGCGCAGTCGATACCGAGCGTGGGGCGGCCCTGGCTGTTTCGGTCCGTTTTCACGCACAGGGCCGCTCTTCGACCATACACGGTATATGACAACGGCACACCGTCCATGCGGCTCACCCGTCCTCGCGGCACTCGCCGAAACAGTCTGGGCTATTGCAGTAGAAACACCATCCGTTCTCGATGAGCTCCATGCGCAGTTCATGAAGCAGTTCGCGGTATTCCTTCCATTCCGGCTCTCGATCGTCGCGCCACGCGTCCTGCAATTTGCGCCATGTGATAACCCTGGCGGCGGCGGACATGAGCTTGTGGATTCTGTTTGTATTGCGCTGCGCTGCATCGGACCGGGCATTCAGGCTGTTTTTGAGGCGAGAGATCTCGTTGCGTTGTTCACTGATGATCTCGGACAAGGCTTCCAGGCTACTTTCCAGGTTCGTGTTCTTTTTCATACGGATCCTCCCATGAGAGAAATGGCCTTCTGTTTAAGGCAGGGTCATTCGGTATTATTATGGCGGGCACCAGATATGCAAAACCGTGAAAGCATTGTCCAGATGGAAGGTGCTGGTTCTTGCTGGAGCGTCCGTGATTTCCTGGTACCTGTCGAAAAAGAGCGAGAGGCACTTTCGCGTCAGGAAGGCATCGCGCGCCAGAAAGCTTCTACAAGCGGATGCGCTCCCAACGTCTGGCGCCGTGATATTCGTCACCGCCGCGTGCTTCCCAGACACGGCCTTCTGCATCGATGGCCAGCGCGCCCGGCATCCAATGCTCGGGCGAACGAAGCCAGTTCATCCAGCCGCTCACTTCGCCTTCGAACACGACCACGAATCCATACTCGTAGCCTGTTGAGTTTGCCCGCCTGGCACGCGCCTGTTCGATGGCCCGGATGATTTCCTCATGTTCTTGGAAGTCGTATGGCATGTTTGCAGCATCTAGAAATACGAGGTTAAACTAGCAGCACACTCGCATGCTGGCGAGTATAAAAAAACAGCATGGCTCGAGGCACCAAGAACCAGCATCAAGCAAGAACAAAGGGCGGTCGTCGAGCGTATGCCACGGCGCGCACGAGAAGGACGCGATCCCCTGAGTGCGGAAGCGTAGGACGTTGAGGATCCAAATCTCCCCTTCCTGGCGCGGCGCGGACAGGGAACGTGCGCCCTGTCGATCGGCAAATCTTTCACTCACCCCCTCCTCCTGCAGGAAAAATCGCGATGCGCATACGCGCAGGCCTTGCCGTGCGTGTGTGTATCGCAATTTTCCCCGCTGGGGAGAAGAGCGCCAGCTCGGCGCTATAGAAATGGAGCAGACACCCGGAGCCTTCTCCGGGACATGGAGCTGCGCGCCTTCGTGTGTGCGGTATCACGTCGATGGACGTGGCCGGCAGGACTGGCCATGTCCCCCGCGCCTCGGGGATCTGGGGCAGGAGAAGAAAATGGAAAACCATCTGAAAGAGGCCGCCGATGTCATGCGCGGCCGCGCCATCACAGCCTCCCGGGCCGCCGCCCGGGGCCTGACCGTGCAGGAATACCTGCGCGAACGTTCCCGGACCCGCTGGGCCCGGGATAAGGCCCAGCAGCTGGGGCTGGCCTACTGGCCGGCCCTGGCATATGGCCCGAGGATCGATCCTTGGGCCTACGTCCTGGCGGAACGCTTCCTCGCCGCCAGGACGGGCGAGGCCTGGGACCCGGCCGCCGGCACGTTCGGTGGCTGGGACATGTGCGGACACAAAGGGTTGTCTCCGCACGATGTTGCCCGGGCCTGGTACCGGGCCGGGTGCCGTGAGAACACCCAGTTCTGGGTGTACCTCACGGCCCTGTGGGAGGGCCTGCCCCTCCCGAACCGGGCGCTGAGCACCCGGCAGGCCCGGGATTGGCTGCGCGGCGTGCGCTGGGTAGATAAAAATAAAATATACAATAGGATGATAATAATAACTGACCCAGTTATTATCGTGCTCGGCCGCCTACCCTGGCACTGCAGGTGGGCGGCACTCAACGGGCTCGGAGAAGGTGACACACCAATCCGAGTCCGTATCCGCCACCTGAACTGGGCGGCGGTGAAGACCGCCCAGCGCGGGTGGCGGGCCGCCTACCGGGCAGGCTACCTGCCTAGGGCCGTCCTGTGGTACCAGCTCGTACCCGAGCTGGCCTCAGCAGGGAGGGAGTTGGGGTTCCCCGAACTGCAGGGGGTCCCCGTCGCCACCTTGCGGGCGCTCCTCAAGGAGGAGGAGCAGGCCACGGCGGCCGACGTGCAGGCGGCCATCAACCTGGTCCGCCTCTACGGGCGTGACCGGGCGGCCATCCGGCGGCGCATCGCCGCCTGGGGCAACCTGCACGACGCGGGGCAGGTGTCGTTGCCGGATCGTCCTATCCGCGCCGGCTGGGGGCAGTGGCTCGACAGCCACCCCTCCTGCTGGCGTTGGACGCACCTCCTTGATGCCATCGAGGAGGTGCTGGGCGGACGGCTGCCGGAGACGGCGGCCGAATGCGCCGCCGCTGCCAGAGAGGCCATCAAGGCCTCTCCCGAGGCAGCTCTGGTGGAGCTCGGCGTCGCGCGCGAAAGCGTGCGGAGGTACGTCAAGCTCTACCGGAGAGGGCCGAAGGATCATGAAATGATCCCGGCCCCCCGCGGGGTAGCCAAGGACGGCTATGCCCTGCGCCAGCTGCCCCATGACGACCCGATAGCGCCGGCGGTCGGGCTGCTGACAGATTGCTGTCAGCATCTAGACAGCGCCGCGAGCTCATGCGCGAAGGCGTCATGGCTTCGCGGCGACTGTGCGGTATGGGTCGCCGAGAAGTCGGGCGAGATCGTCGCCCAGTCCTTCGTATGGCGATCTAAATCCGCCCTGGTCCTCGATTCCATCGAGGCCAAGGGCGGATACCGCAAGGGAGAGGTGGCGGGACTGCTCGCCGACCTCTTCCTGGCCGCCGCGCGGCAGGCGATCGGCCGCCTTTGCATCGAGCGGGCGTTCGTCGGGGAGACCCATTACGGAATCACCGGCGTCGCGCTCAGCCGTTGCGCCGGCGAAGCGACCCGGCCGGACGAGCCGTACTATGGGCGGATCGGGTACACTGACGCGCATCAAGTGCGGGAGGTGTGCCATGAGACGCATTAAGGTTCGTCACAACAAGGCGCACGCCGTTTGGGCGGTAGTCGAAGACACCCCCGACGGCGTGCGGCTGGTCGGCGTCGAGCCGTATCAGGGGCCCGTGCCGGAGGTGGCTCACCTGCTGGGCGCGGAGTTCCCTGACAATGCCAGCGTCCGGCGTGCCCTGATCGCGGCCATGAAAGGTCCGGTCGGCGACACGCTGGACAATGTGCTGCTGTCGAAGAGGGCATACGATGCGTGGCTACTCTTCGCTCAGCAGCAGGCGGCCAGGCTGGCCTCTGAAGGGGTGCATGCCTCGGCCATCTCCGATGAGATGGCCGAGGCGCTTCCCGACGGTTCGCTTAAGATATGGGTGACTGTCGGGGAGGAGGAGATCTCCATGCTCATTCCTCCGGAGGAATGGAGCTGGAAGAATCCTCCTTCATGAAAATTTCAGGGGGGCATTGCCCCCCTTTTTTTGTTGGAAGCTGTCGAGAACAGCTGTCCCCGCTGGCCTGAGTCATCGGTCTGTCGGTGCTTCCGGTCTCCCTTTCTCGCGCGTCCCTGCACTCGGCAGGGCCACGTTCGGGACGGTGGATTCGCGGTTCAACGCCTGCCTGTGACGACCTGCCTACGCTGGCGCGCACAGGGGGGTGTCAGGCTCCTCGCGCGTTGCAGCCGGG
>RFJM01000460.1 GCA_003694905.1 Caldilineae bacterium | reverse complement strand
TCCCCGACCTTCGTCAAGGATTTCGATGACGGCTTCTTCCTGGCTGAGTCCCAGCTCTTGCAGGCCCGCTTCGATGGCTTCGGCAACGGTGCGTCCGGTGAATTCTGGCATGGCGTTCCTGTCCTCGCGAGAAGGATGAGTCAACGGCGTTTGCGTCGCTTGCGACGTGCGGTCTTTTCCCGTGGGGGTTGGCTCTTACGCGGCGGTTTTTCCTTGTGCTCTTGGGCGGGCGTCGAGGCTGCTGTTTCCTGGGGGATCTCCGCCGTGCCCTCACCTGCAGCGCCTGAGGCCAGCGCAGGTTTAAGCTCGATGGCAGCATCCCAGCGTTCCTTCTGGCGATTCACGTAGAGCTGTTGGGCCAGGGCCAACACGTTGCCGACCACCCAGTAGAGACTGAGACCGGCCGGTACCTGCAGGGCGAAGAAGACGAACATGCCGGTCATCAGCCAGGTCATTTGCCCCATCATGCCCGCGGCGGGGTTGTCGTCGTTGCTTTGGGTAGGTTGCGCCATCTGGCCGGTCTTGACCATGAAGTATTGGGTAATGGCCAGGAAGGCAGGGAGCACAAGGTAAGGCCAGACGTTGGGCTCCAGCAGCTTTTGCATGCTGAAGTCGGCTGTCAACCACGAGAGGCCGGTACGATATTGGGGTTCCGCCAGGTCGGGAATGAAGAAGAAGGGTTGATTGGTGATCTTGCCGCTGGCAGCTAACCCCAGGATGGCGTAGTAGAAGGCGAAGAGAATGGGCATCTGCAGTAGCGTGGGCAAACAGCCGGCCATCTGGGCCTGGGTGATGCCGTGCTGCTGGTAGAGCTTCATCTGCTCTTCCTGCAGCTTCTGCTTGTCTTTGGCATACTTTTTCTTCAGCTTGTCCAGCTCGGGCTGGATCAGCTTCATCTTGGCCTGGGCCTCGCGCATGGAGCGCATTTGCCGCAGCCCCAGGGGCAACAGCAGTAGCCGGATCACCAACGCCACCAGGATGATGGCCCAGCCCCACGTGTAGGGCAGGCCGACGGCGTCCAGGACGTTGTGGAAGAAGACAACCGCAGCGCGCAAAGGCGCGGCCAGCGGTTCGAAGAAACCGGGTTTGTATTGTCCGGTTTGGGGATCGATCCCGCCGCAACCGCTGAGTAGCAACGCGGCTACGACGAGAACGAGGAGGAGAAGGATTTTTCTCTGAGTACCTTTCACATTGGGCTCCAAAACCGACATCAGGACGGCAGATGTTTTTTGATGTCAGACTGAGATGGGCAAACAGGGACAGGGGCCGGTTAGATGGCCTTTCTCTTGGCCTCGCGCCGTCTATTTTTCGGGCACGGGATCATAACCGCCTTCATGAAACGGATGGCAGCGGGCGATGCGCTTGATCCCCAGCCATCCTCCCCGCAGTACACCGAATCTCTCGATGGCTTCGTAGGTGTACACGGAGCACGTGGGTTGGTAGATGCAATTGCTCCCCAGTCCCGGCGAAATATATCGCTGGTAGAAGCGGATGAGGCTGAGGACCAGGGTCTTGATCATGATTGACGGGCCCGAAGGTAAGGTTGGCCGGTGGCCGTGACGCCGGACTGCATCAGGCCGGCTCTTCCAAGCAGGCGCAGACAGGCTCGATGCACATCATGAAATGTTGCCGTAACGATGGGCCTGCGCGCGATCAGCACGACATCCCAGCCGGGTTCGATCTCGTCCAGATGGAGTCGCACCGCCTCACGCATGAGCCGCCGCGCCCGATTTCGGCGCACTGCTTTGCCGATGCGACGGCTGGCAGTAAAACCAAAGCGACTGATGGCAAGACCGTTGGGCAGACACACCAGGATGACCAGCCGGTCCTTGTAGACCGTGCCCTGACGTCGCACCTGCTCGAAGCGGGCCCGATCACGCAGCCGGAAGCGTCGCCGCACCAGAGTTGTTCAGCGGTGTTAGACGGTCAGTCGCTTGCGGCCCTTGAGACGCCGCCGTTTGAGCACCATCCTGCCGGCCCTGGTGCGCATGCGCGCGCGAAAGCCGTGGGTGCGGAAGCGTTTTCGTACTTTGGGTTGCCAGGTTCGTTTGGGCATGAAGTGTTGTCCTCGTAGTACAAGATGACGGGAATGTACCTCGCGAAGCGGCGGCCGCTATACGGCGGCACGAGGTGACATTGCCGCAGGTTGACAAAAAAGCAGGGAGGGCGATTGGGCCGCTCCCCTACGCAACAGATGATTATACCTTGAGGTATCGGAGCCGTCAAAATCGAAACTCGGCGGGGGTGCGTTTCAAAATGGGGGGCAGCCGTGCGCTAGGCAGCTAAGAGCCCCCTGCAGGGGGGTGCGAGGGAGCGCCCCCGCATCGGCGGCGTCGGCCAACGAGACAGGCAGCCGAGGTTTCAGCTTCTCGGGCAGGGCTGCATGTCTTGAGACGTGGTCCGCATCGTAGTACAATGCCGACACGCGCTGAAGCGGCCGTGCGTCCCCAACGTTCACCCCCTCTCTCCATAACGATCATGCCATCGGATACCTACCGTTTGTTCATCGCCATCAACTTGCCGGCGGATCTACTGGCCGGGCTACAGACGTTGCAGCAACGGCTCATGCGCCAATTGGCCGATGCACCCTTGCGTTGGGTCAGACCGGAAGGCATCCATCTCACCCTGAAGTTTCTCGGCGAGACCGATGCCGGGCGTGTTCAGGAGATTGTGAAGGCGTTGGAGAAGGATGTGGCCGCGAGCAGGCCCTTTGAACTGCCCGTTGGCGGGCTGGGCTGTTTCCCAAACATCAGAAATCCAAATGTGTTGTGGGTGGGTGTGGCCGACGAGGAGCAACGGCTGCGAAAGCTGGCTGCCGAAGTGGACAGGACCCTGGTCGGGCTGGGCTGGCCGCCTGAGCGACGACCGTTTAGCGGGCATCTCACGCTGGCGCGCGTGAGAAAACAGGCCGGCAGGAAGGAGCGCCGTATCCTCGGCGAACAAATATCGGCACTGTCCGGCGCAGAGAAGCTGGGCGTATTGCCCGTGTACTCGGTCCATTTGATGCGCAGCCAGCTACACCGTGATGGCGCGATCTACACCGCTCTGGCAGAGGTAGCGCTGACAGGAGAGGGCGCGAATGGGTGAGCCTGTGCGCCAAGCGCTGGTCGCCGTCATCGGTGGCGCCACCTGCTCGCACCAAGAGGCGGACTGGGCTCATCAGGTAGGCAGGCTGCTGGCGGAACGAGGTGTAGGCATTGTGTGCGGAGGCAGGGGCGGCGTCATGGCAGCCGTTTGCCGGGGCGCGGTCGAGGCGGGGGGGATGAGCGTAGGCATCTTGCCGGGCGAGAGCACGGCAGAAGCCAATCCCTGGGTACGGATAGCGCTCCCTACCGGTCTGGGGGAGGCGCGCAATGCTCTGGTCGTCCGTTGCGGCCTGGGTGTCATCGCCATCGGAGGCGGCTATGGCACGCTCTCTGAAATCGCCCTGGCCCTCAAGGCAGGCAAACGGGTTGCAGGTCTGGGTACATGGGATATCGATGGTGTCCGGCACGTGGAGACCCCCCAGGAGGCCGTGACCTACGTCTTGGGGGAGGTAGAATCAGGGACGCTCCTCGACGGCAACTGAGCCCTCACGTTGAGCTGCCCCCGTCGCTTCCGTCTGTCTGCGCGGCTCGGGAGCGGTGCGGGTGGTAAGAACTACGAGCGGTACAATGAACACCGACCCGACGCTGAAGGCCAATAAGAAGAGGATGACAGCGCCGATGAGCTGGGCCTGAAGCTGGCCGGGGGTAGGCGCGAAGATGCCCGCTGCCAGCAGCCCCCAGAAGGCCGGCAAGCCCAACATGGCGACGGTCTCCCCCGCATCGTGTTGTCGCGACAGAAGCTGTAACGCGGCCGAAGCGAGTACGCTCAGAAGCCCGGCTCCCAGCCCTACCAGCAGGAGTTCACCCGGAGCGGCGAAGGGTGCGGCGGCCCAGCCGGCTACCCATCCCGCCGCCAGGCCGCGCACGGCGAGAAGGGGGCGAGGAAACCGCCCGCCTGCCAGGGCGAGGAGCAGGTAGGGCAGACTGCCAGCGGCAGCCGCCAGCCATAGATTCACCAATACCAGGGTAGGAGAAAATGCCTCGAAGTCGACCAGCGGCTGGTTGAGCAGCCAGCCTACAGAGCCGGCCAGAAGCAGCCCCATGCCCGCGAGGGCCATCGCCGGTGACGGGTCGTCACGCGCCGGCTCTGCGCCCGGTTCGTGGAAGGCGAACGCAAGCATCGTGGCAAAAGCCACGCCGCCGCCCAAGAGGAACAGCGCACTGTGGCCGAAATCCAGAAAACCCTGGCCGGCACCGATGTTCACACCCAGGT
>RFJM01000459.1 GCA_003694905.1 Caldilineae bacterium | reverse complement strand
TGCGGGGCTGCCGGTGGTGGTGTTCCCGGTGGGGTTCCCGGCGTCGCGGCTGCCGGTGCTGCCGGGCGGTGGTCGGTGGGTGCCGGCGGCCTCTTCGGGGGTGTGGGCTGGTGGGTTCCGGTGGGTGCCCGCCGGCCCTGCCCCTGACGAGGTGCGTACGACGGTGGTACACTGCAAGCGAGATGAGTACGACGTGTACATCGGCCGTCCATCGAAATGGGGCAACCCGTTCGTGGTGGGTCGGGACGGAGATCGGGAAACCGTGATCCAGAAGTATCGGGAGTGGATCATGGAGCAGGATGAATTGCTGGCGGACCTGCACGAACTGCGCGGGAAGCGGTTGGGTTGCTGGTGCGCCCCGAAAGCGTGCCACGGGGACGTGCTGGCAGAACTGGCGGACAGCCTGCAGATTGAGTGATACCCCCGACGAATCGTAGACGTGGAGTACGGAGACGTGTAGAGCCCCGCCCGACGGGAAGCAGGACTCATTTGTCGCGCCTCCCCTCGCCTCCGCCGCACCACCCAGGCTGACGGCGATCGCCTTTCCGGGCGGCGCTGCCCGGCGCTCTGACCCCGACGCGCCGGCGTATCACTGCAGCGCGAACTGCCGGCGTGTGTGCTGCTTCGATGAGTGTTCGTTAATGCGGTGCAATTCTCCGGCGCAGTATAGCACAGCCGGCCGCTAATGCTGTCAAGGCAACCTGCGGCCGGCGCTCCGCTTTTATCCCTCCCGCTACGACGCAAAGCTAAGGAAGCGCCTGGCCACAGCCAGATCGCTGTCTGGCTGTGGCTCAGGCGCTTTTTTCATGGTGCGTCTCCGCGTGAGCATAACCGCTCCGCTGGTCCGCAGGCGCGGCGGCCGGGCAGCCTGGCTAAGGAAGCGGCTTCGCCGCCTTTTTCATAATGCTGCCCGACCGCCGCGGCCTTGACAGCGCGACCGGCTGTGCTGAATACGCGCCGGAATTGCACCTTAACAAACACCCATCTTCGCAGCAGCGCGCCACGCGGTCGTTCACGCTGGGGTGAATGGCGGCGCATCGGCCGGAGTCAGAGACCGCCGGTACGGCATGGCCGGAAAGATAATCGGTGTCAGCCAGTGGCGTGCTGAGGAGGAGGTGAGTCATCCGCGACGAGAGTCCTGCATCCCGGCGGACGGTGTAGAACCGGAGAGGGGCGCTGCAGGAGGAGCTTGCTGAGAGCTACCGAATGGCATCCCAGTCAGGTGCTGAGAAAGGATCGGTTGACTTGTCCCGAGCCCCCACACACCTGGTGATGCTATCTCAGCCACGCGCGTGTTCCATAGCGGTTAGCCGTCAGTGGTTAGCAGTTAGCTCAAGCGGCTGTTGAGGCTGATGGCTAACCGCCGACTGCTAACGGCTAATGCAGGAGGTGTTTGTCATGATCAAGATTTGTTCCTTCTTCTGCCTGCCCATCGAGGAGCAGAGGATTGGTCCGGTTTACTCCATTGCCAACTCCTACCCGCGCAACGTGGGGAAGGTGCACGGCAAGGTGAAGTGCCTGGTGCCGCCTTGGGACGCGGTGAAAGCGTTCAAGAACGGTCAGATCGGCCAGGAAGAGTTCACCGCCCGCTACCGGGAGCACCTCAAGAAGAACTGGCGGGAGGTCAAGAAGTGGCTGGACTCTCTGTCTCCGCGCGACGAACTGTACTTGTGTTGTTGGGAGACCGAGGGTTTCTGCCATCGCATCCTGGTGGCGAAGCTCATCCGCCACTTCCGCCCCGATCTGGAGGTGCGGCTCACGTAGCAGATGGCGGATCGCTGATCGCAGATGGCAGGCCATAGGCTGGACGTGTTGGACGAGCACACGAACGAAGGAGGTTAGAGGATGGGCATCTATGTGACGATCGAGACCGAGACCGACGCCGGCGTCTGGCAGGAGTACGCCGGCAAGATCTCCTCGGCCCTGGGCCAGGCCATCATCGAGGCGTCCCAGGCGCATCGCGAGTGGAGCGACGACGCAGGGCGCTTTTTCCTGGTCCCGGCCGGCGAGATCACCGATCCGCAGCAGGTCGCGACGCTGTGGTACAAGCTGTGCCGGCAGCTCGAGAAGCCGCGCAAACTCATCCCCGACGCCAATGGCGACCCCCATCGCCACATCCGGTGCCGGCAGGCCCGCTTCGAGCTGGCGAAGGTGGTCCAGGAAGCCCTGGCTCTGGAGGCGGCTTTGCAGGCTGCCAACACCGCCGGTGCAGCCATCAAGGCTTGTGCTGAGCGTAGCCGAAGTATGCGTTGGGGCTGAAACAACAGGCGGCGGGGGCGGGGCGGGTGATAGGCCGCCATCCCGCCCCCCGCCGCCAGGCCGGGGTGCCGGAAACAGGGTCCATTTCTTCGACAGCGACCAGGGCAGGGTGAGAAGCCTGCCAAATACGCAATACGCAGTACGCAATACACAGAAGGAGGTGTCACAATGCAGGGTCTCAATTTGGTTCAACTCATCGGCAATCTGGGCAGCGACCCGGAGATGCGGTACACGCCCAGCGGGAAGGCGGTGGTCAACATGCGGCTGGCGGTCAACACCGGCTATGGCGACAACCAGCGCACGGACTGGTTCACGCTGGTGGCCTGGGACAAGCTGGCCGAGGCGTGTGCGCAGTACGTGGTGAAGGGGTCGCGCATCTACGTGGAGGGCCGGCTGCAGATCCGGCAGTGGGAAGGGGAGGATGGCCAGACGCGCTACGCCACCGAGGTGGTGGCCCGCCAGATCATCTTCCTGGATCGGCCCAACGGCAAGCCGCAGAACGGCGCCGGCGTGCCTGACGAGGGCATCCCCGAAGGCGCTGAGGACATCCCGTTCTAGGTCCCACATCTTGTGCAGAGGAGCGCGGGTGCGGAGGAGCAGGAGGCGCGGGTGCAGGCTCGCCTTCCCTGCACCCCAGCACC
>RFJM01000458.1 GCA_003694905.1 Caldilineae bacterium | reverse complement strand
GTGGGGGCCGGCGCTTCGGTGGGTTGTGCTCCGCCGCGGCAGGCTGCCAGCACCAACGCAAACATGATCAGTAATACGGGGACAATCCAGAATCTTCGTTTCACTTTGTTCTTCTCCTCGGAAGCTAACGTGAGTCGGATAGAACGGTCGGGACGGGATGAGAGATTCATGTCGATAAGCACCTCCTTGTGAACCGGATGAGTTTGTGAGAGATAGAGGACCAACAGCCCTTGTTACCGCGATGGGGGTGGAGCCGTGGTTTGACGATTGATCAGCCGCAAGGGCAGTTGGATGACGGGAGTCTCGGGGTCAAAGGTTTCGCCGTTCAACATGCGGATGAGCAGCTCGGCACCCTCGACGCCGGAAGTAAAGAGGGGCTGATGAACGGTCGTGAGATTGAGGTATTCGGCTACTTCGATGTCGTCGAATCCGATCACAGAAAGGTCCTGGGGAACCCTGAGGCGATGTTCTTCGGCGGCGCGCAAGACGCCGATGGCCTGGGTGTCGCTGGCAGCGAAGATAGCTGTGGGAGGCTCGGGTAGTTCCAGCAAGGCATGGGCCATCTGTTGGGCCTCGCGCACCCCATGGTGATCCTGGCGGTAGTATTCGGGCCGGAAGTCGATGCCGGCTTCGGCCAGAGCCCGGCGGTAGCCTTCATATCGCCGGGCAGAGGCCCCCACCTGCTTGAAGGGACTTTCCAGGATATCGCTGATGTAGGCAATGCGATGGTGACCCAGTTCGATGAGATGGCGTGTGGCCAGATAGCCCCCTTCCACGTCGTCAATGATCACACGGGGGAAGCGAGGATGGTGGGCATCGATGAGAACGACGGGAATACCCGAGGCCTGCAACCGCTCCGCTTCTTCGTCGTCCGGCCCCAACGTCAGGATCAGCAGGCCGTCGAAGAAGTCACCCCGTGGCAAGACATGGTAGAGCTCGTCCCGTTTGGCCTGATCTTCGACGTTGTAGAGAACCAGATCGTAGTCGTGCTCGGCCAACACCGTATCGACTCCCCGCAGCCGCTCCACAAAAGAGGGTCGAATAAAAAAGGGCGCAATCACAGCGATATTGTGAGAGCGCCCCATAGAAAGCTGGCGTGCAATGGGATTGGGTTTGTAATTGAGTGCCGCGATCGCTTCCTCGACCCGCTGACGCGTGGCTTCGCGCACCGAGGGATGGTTGTTGAGCACCCGCGAAACGGTACCGACGCCAACACCGGCTCGTTTCGCCACATCGCGGATCGTGGTGGAGGACATGCAGCCAGGAGAAGGGAGAGCAACGGAGAACGACCGACCAAAACACCTTTCTCGGCAGTTTGGAAACGGTTCCATATCACTATAACATACCGGGCAGGACTTGTCAATACACTCTTGGAACCGGTTCCTCAGACACGGCTGTCACAGGATACCGCTGAACGGCGGTCATCCCACGCCCATTCCGGGCGCAGCACCGGTGCCCTACGCGGAAGCAAGTTTCTGCGCGGGAGAAGAGGCAACGCGGGCGGAAAGCAGGGGCGGGGTGAAGTGTCGCGCGCGCCGGTCCACCTGCCCATCGGCCAATCGGCCGGGGGCGTGCTCTCCGGCGCCGACCGCGCACCCATTCAAGCCGGTTAGGCAGCGCTCACCGCCATCCTTCCCCGAGAACGGATGCCTTGTGCTTTTCCATCTTCGCCCCCGGCCGTGCTAAAATCCACCACCTATGAGTTTCTTCTGGACCTCTTTTTTCGGCCCTCCCCTTCTGCTTGTCCTCGGTGGCCTGCTGCTGGTGGCATCGGGCCGCCATCTCTCCGCGTCACGGCGCGGCCTGGGGGCCACGTGGGCAGCAGGAGCGGCCCTGGTTGCGTGGTTCCTGCTGCGCTTCTTTGCAGCCAACACCGAGGGCTACTGGCTCTGGTCGGCGCCTTTTGGGCTGGATACCACCCTGGCGATCCAGCTCAGCGGGTGGGCGTGGCTCGCCGGACTCGGTATCCTGCTGGTCCTGTTTTGCGCGGTCTCGCTACCGGGCTGGCAGCAAGAGCCCGGCGCCGTGGACGGCCGCGCGTGGGCTTTGCTGCTGGGATGCTGCGGTCTGTTGGTGGTGCTGGCCGCGAGTTGGGTCGGCCTCACCCTGGTCTGGGCCTTGATGATGCTGGGTACCGGGCTGATCGCCGGGGGCTTCGCGCGAGATGCGGCACGCGCCTGGTCAGCGGCCATCCTCTCGACCTTCTTGCTGCTGATCGCTTCGCTCCTCGAAGGCGATACTGCACTGACCAACGTGGTCGGTGCGGTTCCCCTGAGTGCCCTCGGCCAATTCTTGCTTATCATGGCAGCAATGGTTCCTTTGGGCGCCTATCCTTTCCACACCTGGTTGCTCTCCCCAAGCGCCCGCGCGCCGGGCCGCCATCTCACGCTCCACATCGTGCCTGCTCTCGCGGCAATTCACCTGCTGGGGCGCTTCGACCTGCCACTGCTTTCCGCGCAGGCATGGCCCATCCTGGCCATCAGCTCCTTGCTGGGCAGCGCGCTCGTCGCCTGGGCTGCCCATGACACACAACGCGCCTGGAGCTATGTCCTCATCAATCGGGCAAGCTGGGTGCTGCTGGCTCTGGCCATGATCCATGGTTCAACGGCAAAGGCTGCTGCCATGCTGCTGCTCACCCTGGCGGCGGGTTCAGCCCTCTGGGCGATTGCCCGAGTCGTCCCGCGGGACCGGCGCTGGCACCTGCCGTTGCTGGGGAATATGGCCGTATTATACGGCCTACCTCTCACGCCGGGTTTTGTGGCGAGTACCGCCCTGGGCCGACTGGTGCGACCCTCTCTGTTGCTGGCAGGCTGGCTGCTGGTGTTACTCGGGCAGACGCTCTTTGTGGCCGCGTTGTGGCGGCGATCACTCCTCCCGCCCGAAGAGGCAACCGACGCCGCCGTGGGAAGGCCCCGCGCTCTCGTGCTACCCATGGCACTGGCAGCGGGCCTGGCCTTGTGGGCCGGCCTTTTCCCTGCCTCTCTCTACCGATTGATCGGGCTCGAGACAGATGCGGTTGGGTTATTCAGCCTCTGGCGTGAGGCCGGCCTCACAGGCTGGCTTACCCTGCTCCTTCCCCTCGCAGCCGGTCTGGCCCTGGCCCGCTCGGAAGAGAAGCTGTTTGCCCCCTGGCGCGGCTGGCAGGCGGACATGGCCCGCCTGGTGGGACTGGACTGGCTCTATGGCCTCCTGAGCCGGATGCTCGACGGTTTGGCCCTGGCGTTGGGACTGCTGGCCGATCTGATCGATGGCGCCGGGCAATTCGGCTGGGTGCTGCTGGCCTTACTGGTTGCCCTAGCCCTCTTTGCGTCCTGATTCCTCTAACTCCGCTAACACACCATGCCTACCCTAGCCGAATTCCTGCAACAGGCCGAACCCCTGGCCCGCCAAAGCGCCGTTCCCCTCAGCGTTTTCTTCGCCGCCATCATGCTGTTTGTAAGCGACTGGCGCATCGCCCTGATGGCTTTCGCCGGGCTGCAGGTGCTGGCCGGTTTGCTTCTCACCCAACTACTCCCACCTGAGTGGGCCTTACTGCAATGGGTCGTCGGCGGACTTGTGGGCATCATGTGGTATCTATCGGCCCGCCGCCTGGACACCATACGCCGACGCCAGCAAAACATCCCCTGGTGGAAACCCATGTGGCGGCTCAATCCCTCTACGCTGATGCGGCTGACCCTGGTCGTCCTCCTGCTCACCTTCATTGCCATCGAACGACCCGTCTTGCAAGTGCCCAGGCTCCCTGCCGACCTGGCCCGCTTCAGCACCTACCTGGCCCTTGCCGGGCTGGTAGGATTGGGGCTTGGGGATCGACCACTGCGCTGGGGGCTGAGCCTGATGATGTGGATTCTGGCTGCCAGCTTTGCCATCCACGCCCTTCAGGTGGAGGCCGATACCGTGGGCATCCTTGCCGGCCTGCAAATCGTGCTAGGCTTTGGCATCTCCTACCTGATCATCGTCGATGGCGCCCGCTTTTGGCCCAGGCCGGAGGACGTATGAGCCTGCTCGGGCTGGTTATCACCTGGCTAATCCTGCTGGCAATAGGGGCGATGCTTCTGCGGCGACTGCCCTGGCTGGCCGGGGCAGTCGTAGCGGTAGGGTTGGGCTGGCTTGCCTGGCGGATCTGGTCTCTGCCTCAGGCAGAGACGGCCCTGCTTCTGGGTCGGCAGGTAGACCTCGCGTCTTCGGTGAAGATGCTAAGCTTTACAGTATACCTGGGGGACGCAGCCCTGGCTCCTACCCTGCTTTTGCTGGCTTGGGGTAGCCTATTCGCCTTCGCCGGCATGTGGGTCGATGTCGACCGCGTACTTACCCCCGCCATCCCCCTGATTCTTCTGGCTCTGATCCTGAGCCTGAGCAGTACGCCCCTGTTGTGGGCCCCCTTCTGGTTGGTGGTCGCAGTTGTGACCATGGCCTTTCCCGCACAGGGTGCCCGACCGCGACTGGCCCGAGCCGCCCTGCGTACCCTGCTGGCACCGGTCCTGGCCCTGCCCTTTTTCTTGTTCGCGGCCTGGGTCCTGGCCCAGCCCACCATGGCCGTCGATGATCCCTCCCTCTGGAACAGTGCCCACAAAGCCCTGGTCTTAGGCATAGCCATCCTTTTCACACCGGTACCCCTGCACGGCTGGATCGTTGCCCAGGGCGATCAAGCTCCGCCCCTGGCCGCGGCCTTCAACGTGGGCGTCTGGCAAATCACCGTCTACGCCCTATTGCGCCAGATCCTCCTGGCGTATCCCGCCGTGGCCGACTTTGCCGATCCCGCGCGCTGGCTGCCGATCCTTGCCCTGGGTCAGATGGTTTGGGCCGGCATTTTCGCCCTCGGCAGTCAACGGCTGCGCCAGCTCTACGGCTATCTCTTGCTCTGGAACACCGGCGCCAACTACCTGCTCTGGAGCCTGAGTGGAGAATTCGGCACCGCGGCCATGAGTACTCTGCTGGCGATTCTACCCCTTTCGCTGCTTCTGCCGGCCGTCGGCTTGAGCGTGCTCGATAGCCGCTTTGGCGAAGGGGCTGCCTATTCCACGCTAAACGGCGCGCTGGAACGCCTTCCCCTGGCTTCGCTGGCTTTTCTGGGAGGAGGATTCTTCGTGGCAGGCTGGCCACCGGGTGCTCTCTTTGCCCCAAGGCTTGCCACGTTTCGTCTGGCCCACGCCGGTGGCAGGACCACCCTGCTCCTGGCCCTCTTCTCGGCGACACTTCTTACGCTGGCTCTTATCCGTGCACTGCGTAACCTGGCCCGACCCCTCTCTGACCCCCGGCTGCCGCGCGAACCCCGCCGTCTGGCCTGGCTGCTGCTGCCCCTTCTGCTGGTCAATCTGCTATTGGCACTCAACCCTTCCTTGACAGACGTCGTCACCACACGCCTGGTGGCCTGGATGACCGCGCTATAGGCAAAGGGCTCAGCCGGGAGCAATTTCTTTGTCGGCCTCGCCTTCGTGCATCTTCCGGCGTAGGTAGTCCCAGGCGTCCTCTGCATCCTGGAAATGCTTGACGGTACCATCGCGAGCGCTTTGCAACGAAGCGCGCCAATTCGAGCGAGTATCGGAGCGCCACAGGCGCAGAAGATACGAATGATAACTCGAGGTAGACTTGTCAGAGTTCATGGGAAAGTCCTTTGCAAGCGAGATAGAAAGAGAGGGCGTGGGAAATGCTACCTGTAGTATAGAACCGCTGCGTGACAAAGGCGTGACACCCGGTCCGGTGCCAGAGTAAAACATGCTCCCTCGCT
>RFJM01000457.1 GCA_003694905.1 Caldilineae bacterium | reverse complement strand
TCCACGTGGTGGATGTATTCGTCGCCATCCCATTCGCCGTTGGCGCCCCGGCTTTCGATGTAGAAGTCGGCATTGGCTTCGTTGAGAACCATGTTGTTGAAGTTGCCGTCTTCGATGACGAAGGTGGCCACCTTCCACTTCTTGGAGTCGGTTTTCTGCACGTAGAAGGTGGGCTCGGTCAGCTTACCGGTGGTGGGCAGGGTGCCGTCGACGTTGAGGCCGCGGCGAATGGTCCAGTCGTTGATGGCGTAGACCTGTGCCGGCTTGGGGCCGCTGACCGAGTCGTAGATGAGAAGCCACTGATCGTTGCCCACATCCAGGTACGTGACGGTAATGATGACCTTGAAGGTGCTCTCGGCCGGAGGCTGGCTGCGCGCGAAGTAGGCATCGGCCGCGTCGAAGATGAATTTGGACTGGCCGTTGGCCTGGTCGCTGCGACGGGCCACGAAGCCGGGATCGGCTTCGATCTGGATGCCGTAGTCGGGATTGACCGGATGGAAGAGACCTGCCGCAGCCAGGTTGGCATCGTAGGGATTGGTGTTGTAGTGCCAGGGCTTGTCAACCACCGTAGACTGGGAGTGATCCCAACCGGTGATGCGGATACGAGGATCGTCGGTGACGGGGATGGTGACGCCGCCCTGCTCGGGCAGATGGAGCTGGGTCAGGTAGAACTCATAGTTGCCGTTGGTGGGCCACCAGTTACAGCTGGGAAGTCCACTGACGTAGTACAAGGGGCAGGGATCACGATGTTCGCGCATGCGGGACCAGATGCTGGGCGGCCGCTCTTCGCCGAATTCGAAGCCCTTGCCGAAGTACTGCGATGCCCATTCGGCGATGGTCAGGTTTTCCTCGTTGGTGATGCCATCGCCCCAGAAGTCGGAAAGGCGCAAGTAATCGCCCTTGAGGTCCAGGGCACGGGCCATCGACCAGTAGAATTCATTGACGGTGCCCATCATGTAGCGATAGCTTTCGAACATCACCGGCACCGTATCGTTGTAGAGGCGCGCCTGGTCATACATGCCGGTACACCACAGGTTGGGGTCGGTACTGTCGCAGAGCTCTGTGCCCTGGAAGTCGGAAGTCATGCCGTTGATGGAAACACCCACGCGCTTGGACGCGGCGTACTGGGCGATGGCACGCCGGCTGGTCGTGCTGAGATAGAAGGGAGCGTTCTGGGTAACGACCTGGATGCGGGGAAAGCCCGAACCGTCGTAGAAAGCCTGACGGTTCCAGTCGATGACATCGCGGGCGTAGGTGATCCAGTCGTCTACGGTGAGGCCCTGGCTGTTCAGGAAGTCCTCATCCCTCGCCACGCCGTTGCGGTTGTCGGCGGCGCGATTCTCGCCGTCTTTGCCGATGCCGGTAGCGACCCAGGCAATATGATCTCTCAAAGGGCTGTTGGTGAGGTGTTCGCCCAGAGCCAGGATGAAGTCACGATAGTTGTTGCGATACCAGGGATGCTCGTAGTCCAGCAGGTACCAGTCGCCGCCGAAGTTGGTGCAACCGGGGCCGTCACGTCCATCGGGCTGGTCGGATACGAGCACGGGATCGTCCGATGTGCCGCGCACGCCATCCTGGCCCGCCAATACCCAGGCAGGTGTCACGTCGACGCCCTGGGCCGGGCAGGGGGTGTAGCGACCGATGTAAGTATAGACGGCAATGCCGACGCCTTGATAGCCGGCATCGACCTGGTCCTGAATCCATTGATCCAGGAAACCCCAGTTGTAGTGTCCCCGGCCCGGCTCTAGTTCTCGCCACGACCAGAAGGTGAAGGAGCCGGCTGCAAAGTAGTCGGCTGCGGGCAGCGGGGTGGTATTCCGGCCATTGCCGATATAGAAACCGGGTGCCCCGGGGGGAGCGATGGTGCGGTTAACGGACTCGGGTTCTTGAGGTGCCACGGCGGGGGTGGCTTCGGGTCCAGAACCGGCCTGCACACCGGCGTTGGTGTCGGGGAGCGAGGGGGCGGCCAGCACGGCGGGCGCTGCAGCCGCGATCAGGAGCAAGAGTGAGAGGGATAGAAGAAGGTAGACCTTCTTACCCATGAGCGTTGTAACCTCCAAGATGGGAATCTACTCTGGCGTGGCCTGTCGCCGCCGAGCGACAAAAACAAATGGCGCTAAACTCAGAGACGACCCACCGCCGGGGGCGCGTCTTCTCCGGTCATAGGCCATTTGTCGAGCCAGGTGATTGTATTGTAGAAGAGTCAAGTGAAAAGAGCATGAATAAACCATGCTGCGAAAATGACAAAACTGTAACGTTGAGCGCGGGCATGGTTGCCTGCAGGTCGAGTTCCGGCCGGCGGACGTCTGGCCCTCGACATCCGGAACTCGCGCGCGAGCATCCAGATGGGGCATACAGGCTTCCCATCTTACCATAGCGACCCTAAGGAGGCCAAAGCGTAGAGGGTGTTCATAGCACGTTGCCTTGGCTCAGCCCTACTGCATGCGGCCCCGATAGAGACGAACAAGTTCCTTGTCCGACAAAATCTGTGTGCTTCGCCTGCCGAGGAAGAAGTAGCCCGAAGCCGCATCCAGCGCGCCCGGTTTCTGCGCCAGATAGGGATCCAGGTACTTGAGCCAGAAGGCAGTGAGATGGGCAAACACATCCACCAACCGAAACAGCAGCGGGGAACTGACAAAGGAAAGCAGGAAGTACCGGTACGCCCAGGCCAGGGCCATGCCTGGCCCGCATATCACGCCGCTCTCGATCTCTTCAAAATGCCGGAAGAGACGGCGGTGTCCCAGGTGGGTGAAGCGCGTGAAGTCGTAGCGGCCGGCATGCACTTGCTGCATGAAGGGTGTCTCGGCATAGACCAGCCCGTCCGGCGCTAACACTCGATGGATTTCCTCCACACAACGATAGGGATCCACAACGTGTTCTAACACGGCTTGGGCGACGATGCCGTCGAAGGTGCCGTCGGCAAAGGGCAGATCATGGGCATCGCAGACCAGCATCGTGCGCGAGGTGATGGAGACATCGCTTTCGAGCAATTGTAGGGCGGGTTGCTCCAACAAAGGGGCCATACCCTCGCCCAGGATGCCCCCACCGATGATCAACACCTGCGGCCGTTCGCGACGTTCGAGCAGCAGTTGGGCCAGGCGGCGGTAGTGGTCTGCGGAATCGATGTTGGCGCTGATAGAAGGCAGCAGCTTTTGGCGCAGCGCGCGCAACCGGCCCGGCCTGCTGCGAAAGTACGTGTCGCGGCGCGCGATGAAGTCCTCCAGGTTGAAGACGCTACGGCTCTCATCGATGAGGATGGGAACGCCGGCGACGACAGGATATTCGCGGCCGCAGTTGGGGGCCGTGCAGCGAAAGCACGCCGCGCTCTCCTGGATGAGTGGCTGGCGGCAGTGGGGGCATCGCAGCGACGGCAAGAACGCCGCCGGGAGACGCAGGGCACTCATGGCAGCCTTCCTAAGCACCGGTACCGCGCATGAAACGGATGAGAAGAGCGGCGATGTCTTGCCCGCGGTCTTCCTGCAGGAAGTGCCCGGCCTGGGTGATGATGGTGTGCGGCTGGCCTCTGGCGCCCGGCACAAGCTCCTGGAAGAGCCGCTCGCCCCCGCGCGTGATGGGATCCGAATCGCTGAAAAGGGTGAGGAAGGGCTTGTGCCACTGTTTCAGAACTTCCCAGGCACGGCGATTGGCGGGAGCAGCGGGATCATCGGGACTGACAGGCACCAGCATGGGGAAGATGCGGGCTCCGGCTTTGTAGCGCTCGTCCGGGAAGGGGGCGTCGTACGCTGCTTTGACCTCATCCGGCAGAGAATTGACGGTCCCCTGGTCGATGATGCGGCTGATCACGAAGTCGGAGGAGCGCTGTACAAACCGCTGCCACACCTTGAAGGCACGGGGCATGGGGTGATCGCCCGTGGGAAGACCGGTGTTGGCTGCCGCCACGCGCACAAATCGTTCCGGTTCTGCAGCAAGCAGGCGCAGGCCGATGAGCCCGCCCCAATCCTGTGCAAAGAGCGTGATGTCGCGCAGGTCGAGCGCGTGCAGCCAGGCGCTCATCCAGTCTACATGTCGCTGATAGGTGTAGTCCTCTTGCCGGGCAGGCTTGTCGGAGCGTCCGAATCCCACCAGGTCCGGTGCCACCGCCCGATACCCTGCCGCCGCCAGGGGCGGGATCATCTTGCGGTAGAGGTAGGACCACGAAGGCTCGCCGTGCATGAGCAACACCGGCGGCGCGCCCGGATCTCCTTCATCAACGTAGTGAATGCGCAGTGCGCCACCTTCGCCGTCGGGCACCTCCACATAGTGGGGCGTAAAAGGATAATCGGGCAGGTTGGCAAAGCGATGATCGGGGGTGCGTAAGATCTCCATGTAAGAAATAATGAAGGCGAAGCCTCCAAATGTCAAAGCCGGCGATCGGCAGCGCACAAGCGGTCCTGTTCATCCTCCTCAATGAGTGGTTCCTCCTCCGAACAGCCCCGTCGCCAGACGGGGTTGTTCTTTGCCGTTTCCGGGTAGAAGATCCCGGAAGGTGGCTCACCGGAGACCGTCAAGGCCGCCAACTGTCCACACACCGCATCCCGGACGAGATCAAGTGAGATAATGTCGGTTTGGGCCGTTGACGGGTGAATTGCAGATGCGGATGCCAACGCTCACTCGTTCTTTTTGGGCATCCCCCTCGCGAATGTTATAATCCACGGCCGACCTAATCTGGAGGAAATACAACTTTGGAAACCCTTATCCTTATTGCCCAAGCCATACTCGGAATCGTCCTGACCATTCTCGTCGTCATGCAGACGCAGAACAGCGGCGCGGGTGGTATGTTCGGTAGCGATACCACCGTGTACCGCACCCGGCGAGGTCTGGAGAAAACCCTGTTCCAGGCGACAATTGTAGTCTCGGCCTTGTTCTTCATCCTGGCCCTGGTCACAGTTCGCATCGTGGGCTAGATGCCGGGGCATGGCAGACAAGCGCCATCACCCACCTGGCCGTTCGGCATCGCTCCGGATTTGACGAACTCTTGAGTCGACACGTTCGCTGGCAGGCAGTCATTGCGCTCCTGGGCCTCTTGCTCGTAGTTGCCCTGCTCAGCTACGCCACCTACACCTATACGTCTGAGTACGTCCCCGCTCGCGGGGGCGTCTTTGTGGAAGGGGTTGTCGGCAATCCCCAGTATATCAACCCGGTCCTGTGTCAGTACAACGAGGTCGACCGGGACCTCTGCGCGCTGGTGTTCAACGGCCTGTTGCGCTTCGACGAACAGGGAAATCTGCAGCCGGACCTGGCCGAAAGCTGGGAAGTAAACGCCACGGCGACGGTGTACACCTTCACCCTGCGCTCGGATATCCGCTGGCATGATGGCCTGCGCATCACCGCGGATGACGTCATTTTCACGGTACAGTTGATGCAGGATCCCGAATTGCCCGTACTGCCCGACCTCGCGGCCCTGTGGCGTTCGGTGATCCCCATAAGAGTGAATGACCGCACCGTAGTCTTCCAGTTGTCCGGCCCCTACGCCGCCTTCCCCGACTACACGACCATCCGTTGGTTTGGCGTCTTGCCCCGCCACTACTGGCAGCGTTACAGCCCTGCCGAACTTCCCCAGGCCCAGCTCAATACCCAGCCCATCGGCAGCGGACCTTTCCGCGTCACCGAGATAGATAGCCAGCATGTACGCCTGGAGCCGAACCTGCGTCAGATGGACGAGACGCCCTACCTGGATGCGCTCGAGTTCCGCTTCTATCCCGATTACGGCAGCATATTGGCCGCGGCCGAGATGGGCGAGGTGCACGGTGTGAGCCGGATCTTACCCGAGTACTTGAGCCAGGCCGAGAACATGCCCGATCTCCAGCTTTTCACCTCGCCGCTGCCGGGTTATTCTCTAATCCTTTTCAACGTCGACAACCCCAATGCACCTTTCCTGCAGGAACAGGCGGTGCGCCAGGCGTTGGCCTACGGACTCAACCGCGAGCGCCTGCTCAACGATGTTATTCCGGGTGTGGGAATGCCGGCCGATAGCCCGATCTTGCCCGGCACCTGGGCCTACAACCCCGACATCCCTCGCTACGAGTACAGTCCCGAACAGGCGCGCACCCTGCTGGATGCGAGCGGGTGGGTGGATACGGATGGGGACGGCATTCGCGACAAGGACGGAGTGCCCTTGTCCTTCGCCCTGATGATCGATGATGCACCCAGTTCGTTGTTGATTGCCCAGACCGTGGCCGCCGATTGGGCGCAGATAGGCGTGCAGGTACAACCTGAGCCGGTGTCTTTCACCGGTCTGGTAAGCGATTTTCTGGTGCCCCGCAACTTTGCCGCCGCCATCGTTCAATGGGAACTAATCGGCGATCCCGATCCCTATCCGCTATGGCACTCCAGTCAGATCAGCCCGGAGGGGCAGAACTTCAGTGGCTGGCAGAATCGCGACGCCGACATCGCCATGGAGCAAGCGCGCATCACACCCGTCCGCGCCGAACGAGCCCGCTACTACCGGCAGTTCCAGACTTACTTTGCCCAGGATGTGCCGGCCATCTTGCTGTACTATCCGCTCTACACCTATGGCGCCTCGACCGCCGTCAACAACATGGAAGTCGGCCGTCTCAACGTACCCGCGGATCGCTTTCGCACCTTCCCTCGCTGGTACATCCTTACCCACAAAGTCACCCTGGCCCAAAGGCAGTTACTCCAGCTTGACAAACCGCAGGAGTAGTGTAAAATTAGAATAAGTCAACGCCCAAAGGGAGCGGTTGCTTAACAACTCACATGCCGATGTGGCGGAACTGGCAGACGCGCTGCGTTCAGGGCGCAGTGGGCATTTGGCCCGTGGGGGTTCAAATCCCTCCATCGGCACCTTCAACCTTATCCCCGCCGGCATGCTGGTGGGGATTTTTCATCTCCCCCCTTCGCGGATGGGTTTGCTCTTGAGCCGACGAACCACACTATGAGCCGCCAACTCCTCCCCCAGCGGCAGCTCTCCCTGGTGCGCCAGGTTGTGATCGCACTGAGTATCTTCGCCTGTCTGGTCTTCTTGATCAGCTACAGTGGTCGTGTGGTGCTTGTGGAGAAAGCAGAAACAGACTTGCAGGCCTGGCAGCATCAGATTGAAGTAGAGCAGACGCGCCAGGCCGAGATCAGACTCTGGCTAAGCCAGGTCGACAATCCGGCCACCGTCGAGGCATTTGCCCGCGAGGAAATGAACTGGGCCCGACCGGGTGACCGTCCTGTCGTCCTGATCGAGCAGCCGGCCGCCGTCACCCAGAAAACACCCCCCGCGGACGCACCTATGGAGACGCCCACGCCCGCCAACTGGCAACTATGGTGGGATCTTCTGGCCCATCCGCAGGGCGGGGCACCCTGATCGCGCGGTCACGCTCACACTTGCAGGGAACCCCCTGGGTGCATCATTCGTCATCAAGAGATGAGAGCGGTTGCAGCGACCGCAGCGAAGGACTTCCACTTCGTTCCCGCTTCCGGTTTCACTCCTGATTGTTTTCCCATCATGCTACGCCTGCGCTTTCTTCTTCCTCTCCTGAGCGTCCTGCTGGTGGGCTGGCTGGCAGCCTGCCGCAGTGTTGGAACCGAGCCCACCGCGCCCGATACCCTGACCTTCAGCGGCCCCATCTCCACCACCCTCAAAGTCGGCGAAACCCTACCCGGCACCGATATCCAGTATCTGGGATTGAACGAAGAACAAGGAGCCGAAGTCATCATCGGCGGCATGCACGCATTCAAACGCACTGCCGATAGCATGTTCTGGAAGGGTTCGCCTGTGCCGGGTATCGTGATCGACTTGAAACAACGCATACTCAAGTATGATGCTCAGTCGCTCAGCATGGCCGGTACGGTGGCCATTACGGTCGAGCACGTGCAACCGCAAACGGTCGCGGCGATTGCCGATACACGGGTACGTTTTCGGATTCCCGTAGCCTATGCCCTTTCGGTCGGGGACACAGTTCCCGGAACCCTACTCAAACTCGAAGAGATCGATGCCGGCAGTGCAGCCGTGATCTCCGGCGTGCCTCAGAAGGAAGACCCCTACCACCTGGCCGATTCGGTTCATTGGATGGGCAGCTTGCGAGACAAAGTCTTCGCCGACTATAACCTGCGTATTGCCTTCATCGGCGAGGATTCGGTACGTCTGGCCGGATTTGTCGATATCCTGCTGGTGCCATGATGATGTTCCGGAGAAGTGCTGCGCTATGGCCCCAATCTGTCAGAACTTCGTCAGCCTGCTGTCAGGGGGAAGGCGGGCAAAGCGCAGAACTTGGGATATAATGAAGAGCGGAAACTTCGCCTGCGCGTACGGCGCTATGATACAATGAAACGCCGTTCGACAGACCTCTTCCTTCACCTCCAGCTTCCTTGCCACACCGGCTGTTCATTGCCGGATCCCAGAAGGTGCAGCTGAACGCATCATGAAACTCAGGTTTGCGCGATGGTTGTTGTGCGCACTGGCGGTTCTAGTCGTCCTGACACTCCCCGCCTCCGCACAGACCAAAACACTGTATTGGGATCGTTTTGATGTCGACATCACCGTCAATCGCGACGGCACCTTTGACGTAGCAGAAACGCAGACCATCGTCTTCACCAACGGAACTTTCACCTTCGGCTTTCGCAGCATTCCCACCGATAAGCTGGAGAGTCTGTCTGACATCGTGGTGGAAGACGAGTGGGGAGCCTATGTGCTCAACGACAGTCAGACGCCCGGCACTTACTCCGTTTCGGTCGAGGGCTCCTCTGTCGTCATTCGCTGGTATTTCGACGAAGCCCAGGACGAAAGCCGCACCTGGACCATCCGCTACAAGGTACACGGCGGCCTGCGTTACTACGATGAGGGGGACCAGATATGGTGGCAGGCAGTCTACGCCGACCGCTCCTTTCCCGTCAACCACAGTGTGGTTACCATCCACGTCCCACCTCCGGCCGAAATCATCAACTTCGACAGTTACTTTACCGAAGCCGAATTAGAGTTGGTGGATCCCCAGACGGTCCGGCTCACGGCCAAGGATCGCATACCACCGCAGCAGGCGTTCGAGGTACGCGCCCAGTTCACGGCTGGGGTCGTGGCCGGTTCGCCTGCGCCCTGGCAGGCGGCAGAGGATGCCCGCGCCGCCGAACTGGAAAAGCAGGCCGAATATGACCGCACGTGGCGGCCCGTCGTCAACCTGCTGGTGGGCGCTTTTTCCATTCTCTTCCTCATCCTGGCCCCCCTGGGTCTCTACCTCATCTGGTATACGCGCGGCCGCGATGCTCAGGTCGATTTCAAAGCCGAGTACCTGCCCGAGCCGCCTTCCGATCTGCCACCGGGCATGGTGGGCACGCTGCTGGATGAACGCGCCGATCTGCAGGACATCCTGGCCACCCTAGTGGACCTGGCGCGCAAAGGCTACATCCAGATCGAAGAGCTGGAAGCGGAGAAAAAAGGACTCTTCGGGTGGGGAGAAACCGACTTTCGTTATACCCGCCTCAAAGAGCCCGACGACAAACTGCGTGACTACGAGAGCGTGTTTATGCAGGCTCTTTTCGAGGACGAAGAAGCTCGCAAACTTTCTGATCTGAAGGAGAAGTTCTACGCCTATCTTCCCGATCTCAAGCGTCGCCTGTATGAAGAGGTAGTGGAAGAGGGTCTGTTTGTAGCCGATCCCGAGCGCACTCGCAACCGTTGGGCAATGGGCGGCGTCGTAGCCCTGTTGGTCAGCTTCGTATTTGGTTGCGTCAGCACCGTCGCCCTGGCCACCTATTCGGACGTGGCTATGTGTTTGCCGGTGGGGTTTGGCGTCTTCTCGGTGGGGCTCATCGTACTTGCCCGCTTCATGCCACGCAAGACGAAGAAGGGAGCGGATCTGGCCGCGCGCTGGGACGCATTTCGCACCTATCTCCGCAAAATCGATCAGTATACGGACCTGGAGCGCGCCTCCGAGCTTTTTGAACGCTATTTGCCCTACGCAATCGCTTTCGGATTGGAACAAGAATACATCAGAACCTGGTCGAAGGTACCGCAAACCCCTGTCCCAACCTGGTACTCGCCCTACCCCAGACCGGTCTACCAGTACGGCGGTGCTTCTGAAAGCTCCTTCGGCGGCGAGACCGCAGCCGGCCAGGAACTCGCCGGCGCCGGCGCCGAAGGTGCAGGTGCGGGCCGCGGGGGGCGCGAAGGCAAGGGTGGCATCCCCAGCCTGGGTGAGGCCAGCCGGGGAATGAGCGCCGGCCTTGCCGGTATGAGCGCCGGGCTTTCCCGCATGCTCTCCAGCGCGTCCCGCACCCTGACGAGTCGCCCGCAGCCGAGCGGCGGCACAGGCTGGTCTGCCTCGCGCGGCAGCTTCGGCGGTGGTGGC
>RFJM01000456.1 GCA_003694905.1 Caldilineae bacterium | reverse complement strand
GTTCCTGACCCGACCGGATGTGCAGGCGGCCGTGCTGAAGAGCCTCGGCTTCTTCCCGGTCGTCAGCGGCGTGGACTTCTCCGGCCTGCCGGAGGGTGTCGCCATCGAGGCCGGTGCAGTGGAAGCTCAGGCCACCGCTCCCGATGCCATTCCGGCGCTGTTGCCGGTGGGTCTGGGTGAGCGCGGCGGCGAGATCAACCAGATCTTCCGCAACGCCTTCGACCGCATCGTGCTCGAGGGCGAGGACATCAGTGCCGTGCTCGATGAAGAGGGCGACAACCTGCAGGCGCTCATGAACGAGACCGGCGCGCCTTGCTGGGCTCCCGACCCGCCCAGTGAAGGACCGTGCCCCGTGGCGCCGCTGGGCGAAGCGCCTGCCGCCGCCATGAAGGAGGTGGTGTTCTTCTCGACACAGTTTGCGCCCATTGAAGAGCAGGAGAAGTTCCGGGCCATCCTGGCCGAAGGCGGCTACGACTTCACCGCCACCGAGGAAGGCCCCCTGCTGGACCAGGTCATTGCCGCGGCCAAGGCCGGCAAGGGCGAGATCGGTGTCATCGGCGCGTTGCACGGCTCCTTCCCGCCCCTGGCGCGCGAGAACGCCCTCATGAACCTCATCGACCTGGCCGACGACCTGTTGCAGACCCGCGAGCTGGCTCCGGCCTTCCTGGAAACCGGTCTGCTGGGCACCGAGGACTTCCTGTACTACATCCCCTGGATGCAGGCCACCTACATCATGGCCGCCAACAAGCAGGCCCTGGACTACCTGCCCGAAGGCGTCACCCTGGAAAACATGACCTGGGATGACTTCGCGGCCTGGTGCCAGAACCTGCTGGACGAAACCGGCGGTCCTAAGTGCGGTCTGCCCCATGCCGGCCTCTTCCATCGCTTCCTGGAAGGTTACATGTGGCCCTCCTTCACCGGTGGTATGGTCACCAACTTCCAGAGCGATGATGCCAAGGCCATGCTGGAATGGGCGCGGGACGTGCTGTGGCCCACCATCCACCCGCAGTCCATCAACTACGAGTTCATGCAGGAGCCCCTGCTGTCCGACGAGGTCTGGGTGGCCTTTGACCACACTGCCCGCCTGATCGAAGCCTTCAACCAGAAGCCCGAGGACTTCGTGGCCTTCGCCGCGCCTTCCGGCCCGCAGGGCAAGGGCTTCATGCCGGTCATCGTCGGGCTGGGCATCCCCAGCACTGCGCCGGATCCTGACGCTTCCGCCGGGCTGATCGAGTTCCTGACCCGACCGGATGTGCAGGCGGCCGTGCTGAAGAGCCTGGGCTTCTTCCCGGTCGTCAGCGGCGTGGACTTCTCGGACCTGCCGGAAGGTGTGGCCATCGAGGCCGGCGCGGTGGAAGCGCAGGCCACCGCTCCCGATGCCCTGCCGGCCCTCCTGCCCGTCGGCCTGGGTGAGCGCGGCGGCGAGATCAACCAGATCTTCCGCAACGCCTTCGACCGGGTCGTGCTCGAGGGTGAGGACATCGACACCGTCCTCAGCGAAGAGGCCGCCAACCTGCAGGCGCTCATGAACGAGACCGGTGCGCCTTGCTGGGCTCCCGACCCGCCCAGTGAAGGACCGTGCCAGGTCAATCCCTGATCAGGGAGAAGCAACGGGTGGTGCGGGGCTTGCCCTGCACCACCCGATTCTTGTAGGATATTCGCAAACATGCACCTCTCCCCGAGGAGACGGTTTGGCGGCTGCGTGACTGCACGTCTCCCACCTGCTCGGCACGAGAGGTCGCACACAAGAGAATTCACAAGCCAGGGCAGGGTTCAGCTGTCGTCCATCGGTTATCCCCGTTCCTGCCGCGGTCAACAGGCATGGCCGATGCCCGTGTAGCCGCAGAGACCTGAGCACCGCATCGACGGCTCTCCCGCAATACGCAAAGCCGCAGAGGGACAACCCTTCGGGCCTGCTCTTTGCACTGCTGCTATCTCTCGTCACTGCACGGAACCGGGGTAGGGGTGCGAGACTATCTCTGTACCCAACCGGCCAACCAGTGTTGTGTCTTGGGCAACAGAGTGAGGCCTGCGAGACCAACGCCGGCCGACAAGCGATCTCTGAACCTGTCCTTACACCCGAATCCAAGTATCATGAGCTTGAGCGAGATACCCAAACGGCGCAAGAAGCGCAACTGGGCGCCCTACATCCTGATCATGCCGGCGCTCCTCTACCTGGCCCTCTTCTTCGCCTGGCCCATGGCCCGGGGCCTGGTCCTGGCCGTCTGGGATGACGAGGCGCTGCTCTCCATCCACGCCGAGGCGCAGCGCGACAGCGCCGTCGTGGGGCACATCCCCCAAAACGCCCATCTCGACATCCTGGACCAGCAGGGCAACTTCGTGCCCGAAGAGGAACTGAACCTGGAGAACATGCTGACCGAGACCTGGTTTCGGGTGAAAGGCGAGGACGCCGAGGGCAACACGATCGAGGGTTGGGCGCCCGACAGCCGCATCCGGGTCAGGGAGGAGGCCGAGGACGGCACACCGCTGGCGGGTACCGTTCGTACTAAACTGGGGACCAAGGCCGATCCTCTCACCAGCGTCTACGCCGAGCCCAACAAGCACAGCCAGGTGGTGGGCAAGCTGGAAGCCCGCACCCGCGTCGAAATCGTCGATGTCGCCCTGCTGGAAGTGTGGTACCGGGTGCGGGGGGAGAATGAAAAGGGTGAGCCGGTGGAGGGTTGGGCTCAGTCCCGCTATATCCAGGTCTTTGGCGACGAGTCGCGCGGCCGGGTCGACCGGGGCAATACGGGTCAACTCACCACCAAGTTCATCGACAAGATGATCCACGACCGCTTCTTCCTGCCCGCGCTGCGGAACACCCTGCTGCTGATGGTCATCATCATTCCCACCCAGTTTGTGCTGGCCATCATCATGGCCCTGGTCATCCAGGCCCGGCTCAAGGGCAACACCATTTTCCTCTACATCTTCGCCATCCCGCTGGGTGTCTCCGACCTGGCCGTGGGTATCCTGTGGTTTTCGGTCTTCACGCAGAACGGGCTGTTGAACAGCATCTTGCAGTACCTGGGGCTGATATCCCATCCCAGCCCCTACCTGACGGCCGAGACGCGGCATTGGATCATCATTGCCATCTGGCTGGCCGAGGTGTGGCGCGCTACCTCGATTGTGATGGTCATCGTCGTGTCGGGCCTGCAGGCCATATCGGATGAGGTACTGGAGGCGGCGGAGCTGTTCGGGGCCAACCTGTGGCAGCGCATCCGACATGTCATCCTGCCCCTGCTCAAGCCCAGCCTACAGGTAGCCCTTATCCTGCGGACGATCCTGGCGCTGCAGGTGTTCGCGGTGGTCATCGCCCTCAGCGGCGGCGATGTGGTTACGGTGCTGGCCAACGAGACCTTCCGCCAGTACAGTGACTTCCGCAATCCCAATGTGGCCGCGGCCTATGCCGGCTTTATCTTATTGCTCTCCATGATCAGCGCCATCATCTATCTGCGCACCATCCGCACCCAGGAGGAGCTGGCAGCATGAGTGTACAGAGCGAAGCGATGACCGTGCAGGTGTCCGAGGAGGTGCTGGCGCTGCACCGGCGCATGCAGCGGCGGCGCAAACTGAATCGTGGCTTTACCTATCTGGTGGGTATCTTGATCGCGCTGTGGATCCTGGGTCCGCTCTACTTCCTGGGCTCCATGGCCCTGACCACCCAGGAAGCTGTGCGGGCGTATCCCAAAGGGGTGTTGCCCTTCATCCCCTTCTCGCTGGATACCATGCGCTTCTTCCTCAACTCCGCCGGAATCGTGCCCGGCGTGATCAACAGCGTCATCGTGGCCGCCATCACCCTGGTGCTCTCCACCCTCATCGCGGCCCCGGCCGGGTACGCCACCTCACGCTTCCTCTTCCCCGGCCGCGACTTCTTCCGCCTCTCCATTCTGGCGGTGCGCGCCTTCCCCATCGTGGTACTGGCCGTGCCCCTGGCCGTGGTCTTTATCAGCCTGGGCATCTACGACAGCGTCTACTCGCTGGCCCTGATGCACACGGCCCTGACCCTGCCCACCACCATCCTCGTCATCGGCAGCGTCTTCGCCAGCATCCCTTACGAGCTGGAGGAAGCGGCCATGGTCTTCGGCTGCACGCCGGTTCAGGCCTTTCGGCACATCGTATTGCCTCTGGTATTGCCCGGTATTGCCGCCTCTGCCATCTTCACCTTCGTCATGTCCTGGAACGAGGTCTTTGCCGCCAGCATCCTCACCGTCCAGAATCGAACCCTGCCCGCCCAGGTCCTCTTCGCCCTCAGCAACTCCTCCGAGGCCTACCAGTTCGCGGGCGGCTTCTTCATGATGGTGCCATCCCTCATCTTCATGTTCTTCATCCGGCGTTATCTGTTCAATATGTGGGGACAGATCACGAAGTAGGAGATATCCATGGCTGAAATTCGAATCGAGCACGTGACCAAGCGCTTCGGCGATTTCGTCGCCGTCAACGATGTTTCCCTGACCATTGAGGACCAGGAGTTCGTGGTACTGCTGGGCCCCAGCGGCTGCGGCAAGACCACCCTCTTGCGGGCCATCGCCGGTCTGGGCATGGCCGACGAAGGCCGTATCACCATCGGCGGCCGCGACGTCACCTACCTGCCCCCGCGCGAGCGCAACATCTCTATGGTCTTCCAGAGCTACGCCATCTTCCCGCACATGAAGGTTTATGACAACATCGCCTTCGGCCTGAAGATGCACAAGTTCGACAAAGAGGAAATCGACCGCCGGGTGCGGGAAGCCGCCGAGATGTTGCACATCGAAGAACTGCTGGACCGCTACCCCGGCGCTATGAGCGGTGGCCAGCGCCAGCGTGTGGCCGTGGCCCGCGCTATCGCCATGAAATCGCAGGTGCTGCTGATGGACGAGCCGCTCAGCAACCTGGACGCGCTCCTGCGTCTGGAAATGCGTGCTGAACTGAAGCGCCTGCTGCGCGAGATCAAGGCCACCACCATCTATGTCACCCACGACCAGATCGAAGCCCTGAGCATGGGCGACCGCATCGCCGTCATGAAGGACGGCGCCATCCAGCAATACGACCACCCCTCCGTCGTCTACGACCTTCCCGCCAACCAGTTCATCGGCGGCTTCATCGGCAATCCCCCCATGAATTTCATGCACGGGCAGGTGCAGCGGGTGGACGGCCGCGTGCAGGTACGCATCGGCGACTTTGCCCTCACTCCCGCCGAGGCAATGCTCCCCATCCTCCAGTCCTACGACGGCAAGCCCATCATCATCGGCATCCGCGCCGAAAACATGGAGACCCTGAACCAGCCCGCGGCCGACGCCCTCGAAGTCGAGGTGCTGGTGGTCGAGCCCCTGGGCTCGCAGAACCTGCTAACCGTACATATCGGGCAGGACATCGTCAAAGTGTCCACGCATCCCACCTTCAAGGTTGAACCGGGCATGAAGGTTTGGTTGCGCTTCCCGGCCGACAAGATCCGTTGGGTAGACTCGGACAGCGGCCGGGTCCTTTATCCCTGAGCCGGCTCCCGGTCCATGACCCTCAACGTTCATATCATCAACCACACCCACTGGGACCGGGAGTGGTTCCTGACCCATGTCTACACCAACGCGCTGATCCCCGGCCTGATCGACCGGCTGGAGCAACTGGTCGCGGACAATCCCTCCTTTCAGTATCTGCTGGACGGACAGACGCTGGTCATCGAGGACCTGTTGCAGACCGAGCCCGAGTATCGCGGTCGGGTCGAGAAACTGGTGGGGAACGGCAACTTGCTCGTGGGGCCCTACTACTGCCAGCCCGACTGGCAGATGACCTGCGGCGAGGCGCTGGTGCGCAACCTGCTCTACGGGCTGCGCGATGCCGCGAGCCTTGGCGCGGCCAACGGGGTCGGCTGGCTGGTGGACACCTTCGGCCACATCTCGCAGACCCCGCAGATCCACCGTCTCTTCGGCATCGAGGCCGTTTACGTCTGGCGGGGCGTGCCCCTGCTGCAGCCCTATTTCCACTGGCGCAGCCCCGATGGCAGCCGCGTCCTGGCCATCAACCTCTTCGGCGGCTACCGCAACCTCTACGGCGTCACCCACGTCCCCGATGTAGCCGTGCAGCGCCTGGAGGGCGAAGCGCGGCGCCTGCGGCCTTACTATCCCACGCCCGACATCCCCCTCTTCGACGGCTACGACCTGGAGGACAACCCTGAAGACCCCGGCCGCTTTTTCCGCGGGCAGACTGAGCTGCCGTCCGACCTGCATCTCATCGACTCCACCCCCGCCCGCTTTGCCGGCTTTGCCGCCACCCTGCATGACCTGCCCGCTCTGACCGGCGAGTTGAACTCGGGCAAATACGGCGCCACCTTCCCCGGCGTCTACTCGGCCCGTACCTACCTGAAGGTGATGGCGCACGACTGCGAGCACGTGCTCTACCGGCTGGCCGAGCCCATCGCGGCCCTGGCCGCGCTGCGCGGCCGGCCCTACCCGGCCGAGCGCTTCGAGCGCTGGTCGCGCGCCCTGCTGCAAAACTCGGTACACGACTGCCTCTGCGGCGTGAGCATCGACCTGGTGCACGAGAAGATGGAGTACACCTACCGCCAGGTCTTCGACGGGCTGTTGGAAGAGCTGCGCGAAGGGCTGGCCCACCTGCTGGGCGACTTCGCAAGCGGACTGTACGCCGTCTCCACCAACCCCTTCGCCTACCGGGGCCGGCTGCGGGCCGGCGGGCAATTGTACACGGTCGAGACCGAGGGGGTGGGGGTGTGGCCGGTGCGCGAGGGCGTAGAGGTCGTCCGGGAAGAAAAGCCGGTGGCCGACTTTCGCTGGCAGAACGACCACTACTCGGCCGCGGTCGGCGCGGACGGCACGGTGCAGCTCGGGCCGGCCCGGCTGGGCGCTCTGCGGCTGCGCCGCGAACAGGGCGATACCTACTCGGAAGAGCCGGGCGAGATGCTGGGGTGGTGCCGGCCACACCAGATGGTACTCGAGCAGCACAGCCGGCATCATGCCGTGTTGCGCCTGGCCTGTGAGGGTGAGTTCGGCGACATCCGGGTTGCCGCCACCGTGCGCCTGACCTTCGACGACTCCCCCCTCATCCGCTGGAGCATCGATCTGGATTCCACGGGCGTAGACTTCCGGCTGGAGATGATCTTCGAGACCGGCCAGAGCGGCGAGATCCTGGCCGGCATGCCCTTCGACATCGTGCGGCGCCCCGTCTGTGATACCGATCTGCTCCCGCGCGACCTGCCCCCCGACCTGGCCGCGGTGCTGCTGGGCCAGCGGGAGATCGGTGAGGTGCGCACTTTCCCCTTCCACGAGTTCGTCGCCGTCGCCGACGGCCGGCGCACCTCGGCCGTGCTGGCCAGGGGGCTGCACAGCTACCAGGC